>CAYPJC010000277.1:0-3612 GCA_964410855.1 uncultured Flavobacteriales bacterium
CCAAGCTATCGCAAACAGTTTGTATGTCTGTGCTTGTGTTGCTGTTGTTAATAGTAAGATTAAGCGTTACTACACTATCACAACCTGACGCATTTATCAAGGTAAATCTAGGTGTTGTTGTACTTGTAAAATAGGTGATGCTATCTATCCAAACCAAGCTATCGCAAACAGTTTGTATGTCTGTGCTTGTGTTGCTGTTGTTAATAGTTAGGTTAAGAGCTACTATGCTATCGGAACCAAATATATTCAAGAAAGTATCTGTTGCTGTATTGTTACTAAGGGTGTATGTAATGCCATTAGTCCATGTATAGTCATCACAAGCCACAATTGTGTCAATAGTATAGTTTGAATTCAAAATTGAATCACACATTAAATTGTTTAAATTGTAATAAGCTATTACTTGTGTTGAATCAAAAGCATGATTATAAATTCTAACATCATCCAATAAACCATTATAAAATCTTGAGGAACTCAAATTCGATCTGGCTCCTAAGAAAATATTACCTACAGGGTTTATAATATCACCTCCATGGGTCAAACTCCCTCTTTCAACGCCATCAAAATACACCTTGCTTCCGACTCCTTGCTCGACTACTAAAGTATAAAGATTCCAAATTGAATCATTTATTGTTGTATCAGAAAAGTGTATTGTCGAATTGTTGTCGTCAAAATCTTTTATGATTGCTCTGAGTCTATCAGAACCTTCATCATATAAGATATTTATACTATGTAAATCCCCAGATCTACCATGGCTATAAATGAACTGCTGACCACTTCCTGTAACTGCATTTAAATTCATCCAAATGTGTAATGTAAAACTGTTACCATAAAAGAAATCAGGAATTTCAACATAATCATCTATTTCATCAAACTCCAATGATATTTTACAGCTATCATTGTTCCAAGTTCCGCCATTTATAGTACCTTGATTGTTAAATGAGCTGTAATCATTTACAACTTGCCCCGCATCCTCATTCATTCCCCATATGGCCATTGCAGTATCATTACTGAAACAAATATTTTCAATAACATAAAAAGTATCTGAAACTACCGTCAAAAGATTAGCGTTTACAGTTGTAACAGTATAGCTGCCCGGAGGTACATTTGCCATTTGAGTAGTGTCACCATTTGACCACAAATATGAGTTATAACCAATACCCGCATCTAGTGTAATGCTGTCTCCTGTGCATGCAAAGTGTACATCTACTGCCATAATATCTGGTGGGGTCACATTGCATTGATTACTCACAAAAATGTATGAGTTTTCTAATAAAACATCTGTACCTGTTGGGCTACTCATTTTTAGTTGAACATTATAACTCCCTGGATTTAAATAAGTAATAACGGGTGGAGTTTCTTCATAAGAAACTGGAGTTTCTGAGCCAAAAAATTTCCAATAAAAAAGACTGTAGGTTGCAGAATCGCTCAAATTGGTAAATACAACACTGTCTCCTATACATATTGTATCTTTATTTACACTAAAATTGGCAATTGGTGGTGGTACTCCACATGCAGTAGAAGTATCTAAACAAGATCTAGTTCCTTTGTAAATTAAAATTTCAGTAATATTTGTACTTGTAAACCCAGTAGCATTATTATTTACTGAGGTAGTCATTAGATTTGAGGTATGTCTAGCATTAAAGTTGTGCCCTAGTTCATGTGCTTGAATGGTGTATCTTCTTATTTGAGAGGTATTATATTTACATAAATTGTACTTAAGTGAGGTACAAATACCATTTAAAAATGCAACTCCAGCAGAACCAAAAGATTCTGTTAACCATAAAGTTGCCACATCATATGTAGTGCTTATAAAATTAGTATCTGTTTCTCCCCAAGCTCTGAATGAGAATAATTTAGCCGATGTATTTGGTGTGCTAGAAGGAATAATCTCGAAAGGAATACCAGAAACATAAATTTCATCGATGACAAAATCAATATTTAAAGGAGCTTGATAGAAAAAACCTGAGGCTAAGTGCAAAAGTTCAGTGACATGATCTTCAACGGCAGTAACAATTCCAGAGTTTTGATCCAGAACACTTTTAGTTGTAGCAATAGCAATTTCAGTTAATACACAACTAGAATCTGCCGTAGTAGTTGAGGCCATTGGTAAATATCCTTTAACCTGATTCATTTGATTTATCAGACCTTTACCCCTTGTTAAGCTATCCACTGTTCCGCATTTATGATCCAATTCATCTTTAGTATCTTTTATGTTATATAAAAGATAGTGATTAGAGGGTAAGTCATCAATATAGTTGCTTATAGGTTCAATAAAAAAGTACTCACCATCAATTTTAACATAGCCTGAAAGGTATTTAGGTTTGACAATCAGCCTCAGCTGATTGTCAAAATCATTATTTGCATACCCTCTATAAGTGTTTGATGGTGTTAGCGGATACTCTTTAATACCCTTTAAAGTACTTGCTCGTAGTATATAGTTTTCACTTCTCATGTCAAAAGACTCTAAAAACCATGTCCACTGAAAACTATTAGAAAAATTTAAGGTTACACTTAGAGTTGACCGTTCTTTGGATATTAAATCATTAAACGCAAACAAATCAATTTCATAAACTGAATACTTGCTTATTTCATCTGATAATACTTCTTTTGCCTCAGTTGAAATTTCAACTTTAGGCACATAAAGTTCTTGAGCGATAGTTTTAGATCCGCTAAAAAACAAAGTCAGATAAAAAATACATTTTAAAATACAAGGGATTGATTTCATCATAGGTAAAGAGTTTGTTGATTCAATATACAAATAAAGTTTCTAAATTTAAGCTACAAAAGCATTGATTTCGTTAACTAAAGCGTATAAAATCAATCACGACTCGTATCTACGAAATTTTTGAGCAAGGGTTGAAATAAATCTACATAAAATTAGGTTAATCCAAGCATCTACTTTTAATTGCTCGTAATTTTAGACCATGAAAAAGATACTCTTTGCCCTCCTGCTTTTCCCTTTATTCATTCAAGCGAATGATAAAGTTCATTCCATTGAGAAAGCGCTTTTCCTTTTACCCAATGTTATTTTTGAAAGAATAGAGACAAAATCTGGCTTTGAGGCTTCTTTTGAATTAATTAAACTGTTATTGCTTACTTAAACCTAACGGCAAATATTAAGACATCATCTACTTGTTCATGAATGATTCCTGTTTCAACTGGATTCATCCAACTTTTAAAATCAATGCTTAAGAGTTCTTTTTGCCTTTCTAAATTTTCATTTTGCATCCCCAATAAAAATCGCTTAAATGGTTTATACATGTATTTCTTGCCTTTTACTCCTCCAAATTGATCGGGAAATCCGTCACTAAATATATAAATGGTATCCCCTTCTTCTATTTTGATATTATGAGTTTCAAAATTGGTTCGATGCTCATAATCTCCAATTGGTTGTTTGTTTGCTTTAAACTCAAACAGGTTATACTCCTCATTCTATATTGCCAATCGTTCCTCTTTCAAAATATCGTTAAATCCGAAACTAATTTTACGAATAATATATAATGGGTTGTTCGCTCCTGCATATTGCAAGATGGATGTTTTTGGATTATAAATGCATAAGCCAAGATCCATACCATCCTTCACACTGAATTTCTTTGATTGCAATAGAATATC
>CAYPJC010000278.1:0-3608 GCA_964410855.1 uncultured Flavobacteriales bacterium
GGAACTCCTTATTCTTCAGCAAGTTTTTTTGATCCAATTGGACAAAATGGGCCTTTTAATAACGTTGGCGTTCCTGGAGCGAGAGTATTTCACCTTAATTTTCCAGGTTATGGAAGCGCTCCGAATTTACTAACTGGAACTGCTAATCCATACTATGTTAGATTCGTTGATCCAACAAATCCAGATGAAACAATGGTAGAAGCTGCAATGAGAACTAATCCAACATTTTTTGAACTATGGGTTGGTAATAATGACGTTTTAGGTTATGCAACATCCGGAGGAATTGAAGGCGGAGACGCCATTACCCCTCAAGGAACTTTTGCTACTATGTATAAAATAACATTAGACTCATTAACTCAAAATGGAGCAAAGGGAGTTGTAGCGAATATTCCTAACATTACCTCTATTCCATACTTTACTACAGTTCCTACTGGAACAAATGCACTTACAGAGACCCAAGCAACTGGACTGAACGCTGCATATGCTGTATACAATGGAAGCTTAGATGCAGTTGCAGCGTTACCTAATTCTCCGCTTAGTCAAGAAGAAGCAAATAGCAGGAAAATTAGTTTTACTGCGGGTGAGTTTAGTTCATTTGTTGTAATTGATCCTACTTTAACTGATCTAACATCGATCAATCCTGCTTTAATAAGTATGAGACAATCAAAAGCTGGAGAATTTTTAACACTTGTTACTCCAGGAGATTCATTATTATGTGCCCAGTGGGGAACAGTAAAGCCAATTCCTGGGAATTTTCACCTCAGCACTAATGAGGTTAAAAAGATAACTGACGCTATCGGCGGTTTCAACTTAACCATCAGAACAGAAGCAAACACAAGAGGTCTTGCTTATGTAAATGTTAGTGCTACATTAAGTGAGTTAGCATCCAGTGGAGGAATTACCATAAGTGGAATTAACTTTAACTCATCACTTGTTACCGGGGGAGCCTTCTCTCTAGATGGAGTTCATCCAAGTACAAGAGGTTATGCCATTATTGCCAATGAGTTTATTGATGCAATTAATAGCACCTATAATGCCAAAATTAGAAAGGTTGATGTTGCTTCTTACCCTGCATTGGAAGTAGGACAATAATTAAACACACCATAAAAAAAGGCCGAAATTTTCCAATTTCGGCCTTTTTTTATAAATTAATTTGTTTTACTTATTTAATACCTTGGGTACTTTAATAAAATCGGTATCCTTTTCGGGAGCATTTTTTAAAGCATCTTTCTGAGATATGATTTGTATGACCTGGTCTTCTCGCATTGGAGTTTTTTCATCCAACATATATATTAAAGGCTCAACCCCTTCTGTATCAACTTCATTCAATTGGTCTATAAAAACGAGCATCTTGTTTAAATCACTCGTAATTTGAGTTTTCTCTTCCTCATCAAAAGACAATTTTGATAAGGTTGCAATGCGGTCTACTGTTTTTTTATCTACTGCCATTTTTAATCTAATTGGGAAGCAATTTGTTTTCGAGTTTCTTCGCGCAAAGTTAATAAATCCCATTCAGGATAAGCTTCCTTAACTTTGATAGGCTTGTGAATATAAATTCTAGATAAACCTGGTCTGCTTCTAGCATCAAAACCCCAATTATCTTCAAGTAAACGGTAATTATCCTTAAAAGTAATCGGAATTATATCCATTTTCATTTGCAAGGCTACCTTAAAAGCTCCATTTTTAAAAGACTTTAACTGTGGAGTCGATTTTGGTATTGTTCCTTCAGGAAATATAACTAGGTTACTCCCTTTCTCCAACACGCCACATGCTTTAGTAATGGATTGATGAGCCGACTTAGGATTAGATCGGTCAACAAGAATGTTCATCTTCTTAAAGTAAATATTAAATAGTGGAATCTTACCGAGCTCCTTTTTTCCTAAAATTATAAAGTAATTAGGTAAGGCAGCATAAAGCAATAGAATATCAAGGTATGAACTATGGTTTGGACAAATTATATAATTGGTGTTACTATCATTTGGAATACTTCCAATGATCTTTCCTCTAACACCTGCAAAAAAGAGTATTAGCTTAGCCTGCACTCTCATCATCTTAAACCCTATCCCGAAAAATCGCTCATTTAAGAGAAGA
Organism: uncultured Flavobacteriales bacterium; assembly: GCA_964410855.1. Classification (GTDB taxonomy): domain Bacteria; phylum Bacteroidota; class Bacteroidia; order Flavobacteriales_E; family Vicingaceae; genus JAVJQS01. The sequence continues at coordinate 2,092 of CAYPJC010000278.1, forward strand.
ACTAAAAATATAGGATATAATAATATGACTGATATTAAAACAATTATAATAAAATAAATTTTCCATATTAAACTTAAAATTTGCTTTAATAACTTCATGCTTCAAAAATAAGACAAATTGGTATTTTTGAGGCATGGCAAGAATACTTACAGGAATACAAAGTTCTGGCAAAAATGGAGAGGTGCATTTAGGGAATATTTTGGGAGCTATTATACCCGGTATAGAGCTATCAAAAAAGCCAGAAAATGAAGCTTTCTTTTTCATTGCTGATCTTCACTCACTAACAACAGTAAAGGATGCATCGATTCGAAAAGAGAATGTATATGCTGTTGCGGCGGCTTGGCTAGCTTTTGGTTTTGATACCGATAAAAATGTCTTTTACCGCCAGTCTGATGTAACAGAGGTATGCGAATTAACTTGGTATTTGAATTGTTTTACCCCATTTCCGATGCTTGCAAATGCGCATTCTTTTAAAGATAAGTCTGAAAACTTGTCTGATGTAAATGCAGGTTTGTTTGATTACCCAGTTTTAATGGCTTGTGATATATTGTTATATGATGCAAACTTTGTTCCTGTTGGTAAAGATCAAAAGCAACATTTGGAGATGACTAGAGATATTGCAAGTTCTTTCAACCATAAATATGCTGAAACTTTTGTTCTTCCAGAGGTTTTAATTGATGAAAAAGTAATGGTCGTTCCTGGAACGGATGGAAGAAAAATGAGTAAAAGTTATGACAATTACATCAACATTTTCTTAGCAGATAAAAAACTTCGCAAAGAAGTAATGAAAATAGAAACCGATAGCACACCAATGGAGGATCCAAAAGACCCAGACAGTTGCAACGTATTTGCCTTATATCGATTATTAGCTAATGAAACTCAAGTTGAAAAAATGCGCATCAACTACCTTGGTGGCAACTATGGTTATGGTCATGCTAAGCAAGAGTTTTTTGAACTAATAGTCGAAAGGTTTGAAGTTGAAAGAAAAAAATATTGGAAATTAATGGAAAATAAATCAAAGATTGATCAGTTATTAGAGGAAGGTGCAATAAAAGCAAGAAAAGTAGCTCAGCCAGTGCTAAAAAGAGTGCGCAATAAACTTGGATTCAATTAAAAAATAATGAAAAACAGCATTACTACTTTAATTCTTTGTTTGCTTTTATCTTCGTGTGATGATGAAGTGCAACAAGGCCCAAATTTTACGGATCCAAACCCACATGATATTGAGATTCAGGTCGAAAACAAATCCTTGTATATTTTAGATAGCCTCTATATAAATACCTCAGGTGGAGATCAACAATATGGCAATTTGGCAAAACGGAAAACTTCTAATCTAAAGCCATTTATATTTGCATTTCCTGAAATGGAAATACACTTTTCAATCTCAGGGAAAAAGTTTTCTCATGTCCCTGTTGATTATTCAAGCATGGATAAAGTGGATAACGGAAGGTATGAACTAGAAATTGATGCTGTTGACACAAACAATCTTCGGTTTAACTTTTTATTGAAAGAGCTGT
>CAYPJC010000279.1:0-3599 GCA_964410855.1 uncultured Flavobacteriales bacterium
TTCGCTGTTGCTGAGCGCAAAAGCTTCGTAGGGCGAAGGTGGAGCCGGAGGGAATCGAACCCTCGTCCAAACAAGGAATTAATAAGCTTTCTACAAGCTTAGTAAACTATTGGTTTTCGAGAATAGGCCGGAAGTAAACATCCTACCTAATCCTTATCCTCTTTAGTTTCGCCAAATAACCAAGGATTTTACCTGACTAACTCAAAATTTCGATACCTCTGAGCCAGGGAGTTATTGAGTGGAACCCCTGAGAGATATGCTTGTTCCTACCTATTGGTAAGAATTAATTGTAACCTCTATCGAGAATTACGCTGCAAGCGCATAATTATTGTTGTCGATTAGACAAGTTTAGTGTTGAGATTTTCGAGCCACTCACTCAATGCTCGGCTTGCTTACCTATTCATCCGACTTGCTGTCGAAACCGGTCGGCCCCATATTTTAAAAGAACTGTTGCAAAGTTAATGATTGTAATAGTATTGATGCTTTGAAAACTAAAATGTGATCACGTCTTTTCTTTGAATCATTCTTAAAGTTCCGATTTTTTCTAAGTCCTCTTTATTAAAACGCCTCATATCCCCATAAATACCTAAGAATGTTGGTTTATTTTGAATGTAATTTTCATAAAAATTATACATGCCTTCAAAATTGATGGTACTATACTGCTTTGAGGCTAATTCATTGGGATCTTTTGTAAATCCTTTTAGCTGGTAAAATTCAACAGTAGGACTCAAATTTCTAAACGAAGGATAATTTGATAGCTGATTTAAACTCAAGTTTTTTTGAATATTCGCCATCCGTTCAGGTTTTCTTGGCATTTCTTTTATCAATTTATAAGCCTCTGTTGCAGCATCAACTGTCTTGTCACCTTGACAACCAATGTAAGTGTAAAAATAGCTGTTAGCTTGAGGATGAATGCTGTAATTAAAACTGGCTGAGGTACTATATGCTAAGGATCGATATTCTCGAATTTCTTGTGTTAAAATGCCACTAAACCCACCATCGAAATAAGTATTGAATAGTTCGATTTTCGGAAATTGATTGAGATCGAAAGGAGCACTCTTTTTTATGAAAAACAGCTGTGATTGGATTAATTTCTTATTGTCCAAAATCAATACCTCATTTTGTTTTCGCTCTATAATTGGCTGATAATATGGAACGTTAGATTTCCCATTATAATTTAATTCCAAATTTTTCAGTACCAACTGTTTGATCTCTTCTGCTCTAATTTTACCGCTGTAATGGACCGACACGGAATGTTCTAATAAAGAGGTATAAATAATTTGATAATCGACAATATTCATTGTTTTGATATCCTCCATTGATATTCGATTTAAATAGCTTGATGATTTGCCATACAAGCCATACTGAGCTATCGCTCTAGCTATTGTGGACGCATTTTGTTCTTCTACTTTGCGGTCGGTTTGAAATCATTTATGTGGCTAGTTAAACTTTTTTCATCAAAGTGTGGATTAGTTATAATCTTATTAATTTCTTTTAAAACTTGATTTATTTCCTTTTCTATGCCAGTTATCTTCAGCTCGAAGAAGTTAGTTCCAGATTCAAAACGAAATTGACTACCCAACAAAGCGATCTTAGTCTTATAATCTGACAGACTCTCGTCTTTTGGATGGGTATAATTTAAATAATTAGCGAGTAGCTCTAGCTTTGGTTCAGCTAAGGTTCCTTGGCGAAAACGAATACTTAGCTCATATATGTCATTAAATGGGTTTTTTACGGCATACAGCTGGCTAGAATCTTTTAAAGCAATGATTTGAAGATCATTTTTGAAATCGATAAAATTATTTTGGATGGGGAGTTCTTCAATTGCTTCAAAACGCTTTGCATAAGCAGATTCTCTGCTTTGATCAGCTTGAACAGCTTTGAAGTTAGGTTTATCTAGTTTCGACTTTTTTGGAAATCCAGTTCTCGATTGAAAAACTAAGTAATTGTCAGTGTAATACTTATTTGCTGCTTCTATAATTTTTGCCTTAGTTAACTCTTGAATTCTTTCGGGATAAGACTCAATTTCTTCCCATTTTTTATTTGCCCTAAAAAGATTTGCGAATATGTAACTCCTATTGTCTAGGTCTTCCAATTGTAATTGGTAGTCCTTGTACATTTCATTTTTTACTGATTTAAAAAGATCATCAGAAAAATTGCCATCTTTTACTTTTTGGATTTGCTCTAAAACTAACTTCTCAGAACTTCTTAATGATTGCACCAATACTTTAGGAACAAAAATCATCAATTGACTTCCTGCTTCATCACTGAAATCAGAAAATGAGAAGGCCATCATTAATTCATTATTTGACTTTAATTCATCAATGAGTCCTGTTCCAGATTCATTTTGAAAAAGATAAGATATCGTTTCTAAAGCTAACTCATCTTCATGAAAAGCTGGAACCAAACGATAACCAAGAACGCCAAATTTAATGGGGGTAATTCTTCTCTTCACTAATTCTCTTCCATTAAATTGAGTAGGAGGTGGTATGGGCGGATCGTTTATTGGCTTGAACTTAAGTTGTCCGAATGTTTTTTTTATTAAAGGTTTAACCTGTTCTATTTCAAAATTCCCACTAAGAATGAGAGCCATATTATTGGCTACATAATACTTTTCAAAATAGTCATACATTTTGGTTAATGAAGGGTTCTTAAGATGTTCAATTGTTCCCAAAGTATTTTTTTCACCATAAGGGTGATTCTTATAGAAGGAAGCGTTAAAAGCCTCCATAACCCTTCTCTCCATATCATCAGCAGCTCTATTTTTTTCTTCATACACAACTTCTAATTCAGATTGAAATGATCTAAAAACTGGATCTATAAAACGATGTGCATAAATGTCTAACCATTTATGCATTTGGTTAGGTGGGAATTTGTTGTAATAAATAGTTAAGTCACTGGAGGTGGTTGCATTAATTCTGGTGCTTCCTATACTTTTTAATAGCTTATCAAACTCATTAGGCATGGCATACTTTGATGCTTTAACAGCATGCTCATTAATTTTTAATTGGATAAGGCCTCTTTTTTTCTCGTCAGAAGTTTCTCCTAGGCGATCGTAATAATAAATTATAGAGTCTAAATGCGGTTTTTCTTTTTCAAAATCAGAAGTACCCAGTTCAGAAGTTCCTTTAAAAAGAAGGTGTTCTAAATAATGTGCCATTCCACTCGCATCAACAGGATCATTTTTGCTTCCTGTATTCACTGCCACTAAACCTGAAACTTCATTTTGGAAGGTATCGGGGTTTAGAATTACAGTTAAACCATTTTCTAACTTGTATTCAATCACTTTTAATTGAGCTGAGACAGAAAGTCCGCTAATAAGAAAGGATACTAAAAGAAATATGTTTTTCATTAGGATTGAGTAATAATAATGAAAATATAGTCAATAAGTTCGCTTCTTCAAAAATCAACAATTTCATTCATCAATTGTTTTTTTCTGGTCAAATCTAATAATGCAAAGGGCTAATTTTGCCCTTCTAAAATTGCGAAATCTAATAAACCTGAGTTCGATGTAAGAACTTTGGTATTATCCTAAAAATCAAAAAACTACGCCATTGCGATGAGTGGAGTGCAACGGAATGAAGAAGCAATCTTAGTTT
>CAYPJC010000280.1:0-3594 GCA_964410855.1 uncultured Flavobacteriales bacterium
TGATGAAATACCCAACTGGGTACAATCTTTATTAGCGGATTATTTGTAATCTTGCTTTAAAGCAATCGCGAACGCGAATTAGGGTGACAGTATACTGATTAGCGAAATTAGGTATATTGTACCCAGAATTCGCTTCACAAATATTGTAACTTCCATAATATTTTAACCAACTATAACTAGTTCATCATAAGGCACATATGTTCACATGTGAACATATAGTCGTGTTCATATGTGAACTATGAGTTTATCAGTGAAACTAGCCAATAGGCTTAAATCAATAAGGGGGCTGCAAACACAAGGTGAGTTTGCGCGCAAATTGGGCATTAGTAGAGCCACTTTAAATCGGCTTGAAAGCGCTACTCAAAACACCACACTGAAAACACTTGAACAGCTAACAAAAAGTCTAAAGTGCTCAATTGGCGATTTGTTCAAGTGATAGCTAAACCAAAGGGAAATCATTATGAGCATTGATAGCGTAAGAGAATTTATAAAAGAAAAAGCTCAAGAATTTGGGGCTAAAACTGAAAACGAATTTAATAAACCTTATGTAGAACGGAATAATACTAAGCATGATGCTTTGCAAGATAAAGGCGCTTATTTTGGCTTCATTCACCCTGAGGAAGATGCATCAGGTCCATTCCACGACTTTTCTCTAACGATATTTCCAAACGATCAGGAAAAACCTTGGTTGGTTTGCTTAGGCATTGGCTCTAGCGGTTTTAAAAATGATTATGAACTGGCGACATATCCAGGGCTGAGGCGGTTATTTTCAAAGTTGATTGATGAAAAAGGTTTTTGTAAGTCTGATTTTTCTGATATAGAAACAGGATTACCAAGAAATATTACTGGTCATTCAGAAATAGAGCACATTAGGAATACTATAAAAACATATACAAAAGTATTGCCCGTATGCCAAATCATAAATGATCCTTTGAGTGAAGAAGGGAAAAAAGTGATCGCAGCATTTATTGCAGGTTATGCAAAACTACGTGACTGGCCTTCAAACAAGGCGCACAGGCAAGCAGTATTAGAAGCGCTTCAACCTTTTACAGAAACTAATGATATTGACGATACAGATGAAGTAGTAAAACTTCTCACTGAAAGAAGATTTGTTGTACTGCAAGGCCCACCTGGTACAGGTAAAACAAAAATATCAAAAGATGTCGCAACAAATTTACTTGCTAAGACATTTTTTACGCAATTTCATGCTGAAACAAGTTATTCAGACTTTATTTACGGCATTAGGCCAGATATAAAAAGTAAAGAACTTAACTATATTGAAAAACCTGGTGTTTTTGTCGAAGCATTGCAATACGCAATAGAGCATCCGAATGAAAAGACAGTGTTGATTGTTGATGAGATAAACCGTGCCAATTTATCTAATGTTTTAGGTCCTATTTTCTATTTGTTTGAGCATAAAATGGACAGCACAAATGTTGAAATAGAAATATCACCAAGCTTTAGCGTAGAGAAATTGCCTGATAATTTGTTTGTGATTGCCACAATGAATACTGCGGATAGAAGCTTAGCTGTTGTTGATTTTGCATTAAGAAGAAGATTTGCTTGGTACACATTAAAACCAAAACCAATAAACACAGTACAATTTCATAAAAAAGATTTTATCAGTATTCAAGAAATATTTGATTGGTATGCAACAAGTAATGAATTATCACTCCAGCCTGGACAAGGCTACTTCATAGCTTCATCTGACGAAGAAATGACCAATCGAATAAAGTACGAAATATTTCCTTTAGTAAAAGAGTATCTACAGGAAGGACTTCTTAGTAATGCTAGGGAAGAGTTCAATACGTACTTTATGACACGAATAAATCAATCACTTTTTGAGTAAAAAGAATTGGACGTTTTTTGTGAAATACCATGTTTAACTGAGCAGTCAGCGTTACTAAATGGTCTAGCGCTACAAAAAAAATGGTTTAAATCTGCAGATAAAAGAATAATAGGACAATACCTACAAAAGTTTGTTAGTTACAATTCTAACCACTTCGAATTCCTAGGTGTCCAACCAACAGTTGTTGGTACCGATAAAAACACTTCGTTAGTATTCAGATCATCAGCATATATCGGGACCATTCCACTTAGATCCTCTGATACAGGTAAGCAAATAGGCGATTTTGTTGTTATGCCTAGATATTCAGGAAATAACAAGTTTGAAGATTATATAGAGATACTTAATCTTTTAGGCGGTGAAATTAGCCCTCAAATCATTGACAGTTTGCCACTTGCCTCTGGTGGTAACTTTAGACCACCACTGTATCTTGAAGCTATTAAATTCATTTCATCAGTTGAATGCCTAATAAAAACACCTTGGAGGAAATTTGATAATGCTGAAAGAGTTAGTTCTCAACCATTAGGCCAAATTAATTGGAACAAATATATTAAAAATGAATATAAGGTAGAAGAAAGGCAAAAGTACGCTGTCAGAAAAAATATACTCAGTGAATTTCATAGGGAATATTCACAAATACGATATGTATTCGATATATGCAACAAAGAGTTGCTTTCACAAAATACACCTCAAAGAATAAAGAATTCTGTTAAGTCTAGATTAGCGTTTATTGAAGAGAAATTATATTTTCATAAACCAATTATAACTAATGATATTCAAATTAAAGCTGCTGACACACCTGTTATTAAGAACTGCAAAATACAAGCAAACAAAATACTAGATTTCAATTTTATTGATAGTACGGCGTGGCGTGTTGATTTTTCTGATGTATTCGAGAAATTCGTACAATATATTTTTAAAGAGGTTGAAAAAGATATTGGTGGTGCGGTATTTGTAAATTATAAAATATACTCATCTAAGAAGCATACACAGTTCCCATGGATGTTAAAGCATATAGAACCAGATGCTGTTTATTGTAAAAATGATATTTCAATATTCATTGATGCTAAATATAAATCAAATCTATATAACAGAGCCAGTAGTAGTGATTCACTAAAAGAAGAACACAGACGAGATCTTCATCAGATAATGGCGTATACCTCATTCAGCAACACAGGCTTTAAATATGGTGTTTTGTGCTATCCATCCGATAAGTCAGAAATAAACAAAACAACGTATACAAATGCAATAAATGGTGCAACAAACACAATTTTTATTTGTGGTATTCCTTTAAAAATAACCAGCATCAATGAAACAAAAAAACTACTAACTAATGAAATATATAATATTGAAAAATATAGCAATAAGCTAAGTTTTGTTTAATGAAATTAAAAGGGGTCGGTGACGAATGCCGCTTACTTAACAGCAAGAATCATGTGATTTCAATGACTTAGGGGAAGTCGTTTATCTGAGCAAGTATTTTCAAGTTATTGAGAATTTAACGAATTGTAATCAGTGGAATCAATAAGTTAAGCTTGTGCTATTTCACGCTAAGTGATTGATTAGTTTAATGCATCGCTCCTTAAATAAGCAGTATTACCTTCCGTCATCTTTATGTAAATTTTCTAGAAACTTGCAAATTATGGAAGTTTCTGTAAATTAACGACATGACTCCTTTAGCAATAAAGGTGACGAATAAAGGTGACGGAGGGATTATTCATTAACCACCCACCCTGACTATTTCGAGT
>CAYPJC010000281.1:0-3593 GCA_964410855.1 uncultured Flavobacteriales bacterium
AATATTGCAAATATTTCAATTGATTTAGTTGAAACAAGTAATATTCAACTAGATGTTATGGACATTACTGGTAAAGTGATATTAAGTGATAACCTTGGAGTTATGTCTAAAGGAAATCAGTTGATTCAATTGAATGTTGCTAATTTTGCAAATGGTTTTTACTTCCTAAGCCTAAGGGTTGGAGATGAAATTATTACACGTAAGATTACAGTTGCAAAATAAATTTTAATACTATAAAAACCTCCAAGGTTTTTAAAACCTTGGAGGTTTAATTTTGTTTTATTAAAAAGCCTTCCATTTGGAAGGCTTTTTTTTTGCAAAAAAAATGACTGACTTCTTTGTAATACCATTGATGGATATAAAGTAGTCCGAAATAAATTAGATTTACTTTATGGAGTTCAAGAAAGAAAACGCAGGCATATCCATAGATATGACGAGTATTTTTGAAGCAGAAATCGATAAATTAAAATTATTTATTGGGCTACTTTATATGTATTAATGGTATAACTTAGTTTTGCATGAGTGAACAAATTCTTTCAACATCAATCGAGTTTTTAAAAGGAGTAGGCCCTAAGCGTGCAGAGGCTTTTAAGCAAGAATTGAATGTAGTTACTTATAAAGATTTGTTGTTTCATTTCCCTTTCCGTTATGAAGACCGAACAAAGTTTTATAAAGTCAATGAAATTCATGCTGATCTTCCATATGTACAATTAATAGGAGAATTAGCACATCTGGAAGAAGTTGGTCAAAAGTTTAAAAAGCGTTTAACTGCAAAATTTAAAGATGATACTGGTGTTGTATCTTTGGTCTGGTTTAAAGGCGTTAGCTTTCTAAAAAAGCACTTGAAAGTAGGAGAGAAATATGTCGTATTTGCAAAGCCTACTGCCTACAACAATCAAATTAATTTGGTTCATCCTGAAATGGAAACTGTTGTTGAATTTAGAAATTCAGTTCAATCCGAATTGCAACCTGTTTATGCTTCAACTGAAAAGTTAAATCGTTTTAATTTGGGCTCTAAGCAAATTGCCAAGCTTATTAAAGGGCTATTGCCATTACTAAAGGGAAGGCTAGAAGAAAATCTTCCACAGAAAATAACAAGTGCTAACAATTTGTTGGGAAGGGAGATGGCTTTATTCAACATTCATTATCCAAAAAATGAACAATTTTTAAAACATTCCATACATCGAATAAAATTTGAAGAGCTATTTGTAATTCAACTTAATTTGTTGAAATTAAAATTAATAAACTTAGAAAAATCTAAGGGGTTTAATTTTCCTGAAGTAGGCACCAATTTTAATCAATTCTATTCTAATTCATTGCCATTTGATTTAACCGATGCTCAAAAGCGTGTCGTTCGTGAAATAAGAAGGGACTTAAATAGTGGTCATCAGATGAATAGATTGCTTCAAGGCGATGTAGGAAGTGGTAAAACAATAGTTGCCATATTAAGTGCTTTAATTGCGTTGGATAATAATTTTCAGGCAGCCATTATGGCACCAACAGAAATTCTTGCAAATCAACACTATGAATCAGTAAAGGAGTTATTAAAAGAAGCAAATATTGAAGTGATGTTATTAACTGGGTCAACAAAGGTGGCTCGGCGAAGAATCATCCATGAAAAATTAGAAGATGGTAGCCTTCAGATTTTAATAGGAACGCATGCTTTAATAGAAGATAAAGTAAAATTTAAGAACTTAGGCCTTGCCATTATTGATGAACAGCATCGTTTTGGTGTAGCTCAGCGTGCTAAGCTTTGGAAGAAAAATGTCAGACCTCCACACGTATTAATTATGACCGCTACTCCAATTCCCAGAACACTGGCAATGACTTTATATGGAGACCTTGATGTCTCTATAATTGATGAGTTACCTCCAGGTCGAAAAGAAATAAAAACGCTTCATTGGTATGAGAGTAAACGACTGAAGTTATTTGGTTTTATGGAACAAGAAATTCTAAAGGGTAGGCAGATATATTTGGTGTACCCTTTAATTGAGGAATCTGAAAAGTTAGATTACGCTAATTTAGAAGAAGGATTTCAACACATTTTCCAGCGTTTTCCTCCTCCTAAATATAAAGTAAGCATGGTTCATGGAAAAATGAAAGCCGATACTAAGGCTTTTGAAATGGATCGATTTATAAAAGGGGAAACCAATATAATTGTCTCTACTACAGTAATAGAAGTAGGAGTAAATGTTCCTAATGCCTCTGTAATGGTTGTTGAAAGCGCAGAACGCTTCGGATTATCACAGTTGCATCAATTAAGAGGTAGAGTGGGTAGAGGGGCAGAACAATCTTATTGCATACTTATGACTGGAAACAAACTGTCTTCGGATGGCAGACAAAGAATAAAAACCATGTGCGCTACAAATGATGGCTTTCAAATAGCAGAAGTAGATATGAAATTACGTGGGCCTGGTGATTTACAGGGAACACAACAAAGTGGAACTCCAATTAACTTGAAGTTAGCAAATCTTGCAACAGATGGTGCAATCATTGAAAAAACAAGGAGTATAGCAAAACAAATACTTCAAGATGACCCAAGTCTTTCTTTATTGGAAAATAGGCCCTTATTAAATTACATGAAGGCGGAAAATAGAAATAGAATTAATTGGAGCAGAATATCATAAGATGGAATTTAAACTAATAGACACACTCAAAGGACATCAAGCTTCTATTTATGCCTTATGCAAAGGTCCAGAACCTCATTTGTTTTATTCTGCAGGAGCAGACAGACAAATCGTAATGTGGGACCTGAAAAAAACGACAAGTTCAAAATTAGTGTCAAAAGCACCTACAACAGTAATAAGTCTATTGTACGTTAAATCTCTAAACTACCTGTTTATTGGACAAGTTGAGGGTGGAGTTCATGTGCTTGATCTAACTGAATCAAAAGAGGTGAAATTGTTAAAATTGCACGCTAACTATATATTTGATATTTGTTATATTCCGAATAAGAAAGAGCTAGTATTATCATCTGGGGATGGCAGTATTAGTATTTGGTCAGTAGATGATTTTCAATTACTCTACCATAAAAAAATAAGTAAAAGTAAAAATCGAAAAATGCATTTTTCGGAAAAGAGAAATGAGCTAGCTGTTTCTTCAGGGGATGGTAAAGTGTTTATTTTTAATACAGATGATTGGAGCATAGAAAAGACTCTAAGTGGTTTTGAGTCTTCTGTAGATTCAGTTCAATTCCATCCAAATGCAGAATCTATAATGATAGGAGAAAAGGATGCCAAATTATTTAAGTATGATTTTAATAATCAAAAATTAGGGGAGGGAATTAAAGCTCATTATTGGGCGATTTATGACATTGTTTTTTCTCCGAATCAAAAATTATTTGCGACCGCCAGCAGAGATAAAACGATAAAAATATGGGATTATGAAAAACTAGAAGTTATTAAAAGGTTTGAAGGTCTAAAAGATTTAGCACATAATCATTCAGTTAATTCCTTGCTATGGTCAACGTACAAAGATGTTTTAATAAGTGCCAGTGATGATAATACTATCAAGCTTTGGCAAGTGGGCTAAGTTTAAAGATTATACCAAAGATGGTAGGTGAAATAGTTACTTTTGTCAAGCAAAATTATTTC
>CAYPJC010000282.1:0-3583 GCA_964410855.1 uncultured Flavobacteriales bacterium
ACTTTAAGAGCTGGTCAATTTTTTCAGCATAGTCAAAAGAATCATCTAAATAGAAATGCAAATCTGGAATATGTCGCAATTGTTGCCCAACTCTTTTGCCAAGAACATACCTAAGCTCGCGACTCTTATTTTGAATGTCTTTCATTACCTCTTTTTTATCTGTTGCAGGAAATAAACTTAAATAAACTTTAGCAAGTCCTAAGTCAGGCGTAACACGAACTTCAGTTACAGAAATCATAATCGTTTTACTAAAACTCACTTCCTTTTTAGCGAAAATTTCACCTATTTCCTTTTGAAGAAGTCTTGAAATCTTTTGTTGTCTAATTGAATCCATGTTCAGCAAAGTTAATAAAATCAATAAGGAGCGTATTGATTTCTTATAAACGTTTCGAATTTAACTAAATTCGCAGAAATTTCTTTATTGAATGAAAATTAGTGGTTTTAGTTTCGGTAGAAATGTTTCTAAATTATATTATCCCATTAAAGAATCAATATTATCAATTCTACCAATTTGTGACGAATTTATTTTTGTTTTAGGCAAAGGTGATGATGATGATGATACACGCGAAATTTTAGAGTCGATTAATTCTCCAAAGCTTAAAATAATTGAGACTGAGTGGGATACTGATGCTTTTCCAAATGGAACAGAAAATGCCCATCAAACAGATATAGCAATAAAGCATTGTAGTGGAGACTGGTTGTTTTATGTGCAGGCTGATGAAGTAGTTCATGAGAAATACTTGACAAACATTCAAAATCGATGTAACGAATGGTTAGATAACGAAAAGATAGAGGGCTTATTATTCAAATACCGCCATTTCTTTGGAGACTATGAGCATTATATTGATCATCATGGCTGGTACCAAAATGAAATTCGAATAATACGAAATAGACCCGATATACATTCTTTTCAGTCAGCCCAATCATTTAGAAGTATTCCTGATTTTGATGGAAAAAGTTATCGAAAAATTGAAGGTTCACGGACGCTAAACGTTGTTTCGATAGACGCTTACATATACCATTACGGATGGGTTCGCCCTCCAAAATACATGCAGCGTAAGAAGAAAGCATTAGATAGCATTCATAAAGGCAATCAGAAAGCAAATCAAATTTATGAACAGCAAAAAAATGAATTCGATTATGGCCCTTTGAAAAATTTGCCCAAATTTACTGATACTCATCCTTCAATAATGAAGGAGAAAATGAAGGACTTTACATGGGCCAATCAATTGAACTATACGTCGAATAAAAAACCAAATCGTCCAAAGTTTAAACACGAAAAAACCAAGTATCGAATTATCTCTTTTTTGGAGCGAAACATTAATGGCAGAAAACATTTTTTCCCTTTTAAAAACTGGAAACTGATTGACCCTTAAGAAATGAAAAGCCTTTTTAAAATAGCTAAATACATAATCCCTTATAAGGTTTTCGCCCTTTTAAGCGTAGTATCTAACATCCTATCTGTTCTTTTTCACTTACTCTCCTTATTGGCTTTCATACCCTTTTTGCAACTATTGGTTGGAGAAACAGCCCTTGTAACCAAGCTTCCTGAGTTCTCACTATCTGTTGATTATTTCAAAGAGCGAGTAAACTATGAAATGAATGCCTACATCATAGAAAACGGAGATATAGGAGCGTTATACTTCATTTGCATGTTTGTAGGAGTGCTCTTTTTCGCTAAAAATTTATTCCGCTATACTTCAAAATTTTTCTTAGCATTTGTTCGAAGTGGTGTTGTAAGAGACATTCGTAAAAATATTTATAATAAGATTCTTGTATTGCCATTAGCCTATTATTCTGAGGAAAAAAAGGGGGACATTATTAGCAGAATAACAGGAGATGTTCAAGAAATTGAATGGTCTATTATGAATAGCTTGGAAATGGTTTTCAGAGATCCCATTTCTATTATTCTCTCGCTGATTTTTATGCTAACCATTAACGTTGAACTAACCCTATTCTCATTAATCCTATTACCAGTTAGTGGATTTATTATTGGCCGAATTGGAAAAAGTTTAAAACGAACTTCCGCAAAGTTGCAAGCACGGATGGGAGAATTAGTTTCTAATGTGGAAGAAACCTTAAGTGGTCTTCGGATTATTAAGGCTTTTAATGCTGAAAGCGCAAGTAATGCAAAATTCCGAGGAATTAATGAGTTGTATCGAAATACAATGTTGCGGATGTTTAAGAAAAGAGATATTGCTTCTCCCTTAAGTGAATTTTTAGGCTCTTTGGTAATGTTGGTGCTAGTTTGGTATGGTGGGAATAAAGTATTGAATCCTGAAATTGACTTTAGTGGTCCTGATTTTATCGGATATATTATCATTTTCTCTCAATTACTCAACCCAGTCAAATCTCTTTCCACTGCATACTATAATATTCAAAAGGGAGCAGCTTCCACTGAACGAGTTGATTATATCCTAGATGCTGAATTGCGCATTAATGAAAAAGAAGATGCTAAGCCAATTCATCATTTTAGCAGCAAAATTGAATACAAAAACTTAAGTTTTGCCTATGAAGAAGCCACGGTATTAAAGGACATTAATTTAACATTGGAGAAAGGCAAGACCATTGCACTTGTTGGACAATCAGGAGGAGGAAAGTCAACGATGGTTGATTTATTGCCCCGTTTCTATGATCCAATTGAAGGGTGCATTGAAATAGATGGAGTTCCACTTACAGATTATAAATTAAAAGACGTTAGAAGTCTGATGGGAATTGTAACTCAGCAATCCATTCTTTTTAATGATACCATCATAAACAATATTGCCTTAGGAGTAGAAAATCCAGATAAAGAAGCAGTAATTGAAGCAGCAAAAATCGCAAATGCTCATGACTTTATCATGCAATTGACCAATGGTTATGAAACTAATATCGGAGATGGTGGCGGAAAGCTATCAGGTGGTCAGCGTCAACGATTAAGCATTGCCAGAGCTGTTTTAAAGAATCCACCTATTTTGATTTTAGATGAGGCTACCTCTGCTTTGGATACTGAATCAGAAAAACTAGTGCAAGATGCCTTGTATAAATTAATGCAAAACAGAACCTCAATAGTTATAGCCCATAGATTGTCAACGGTGCAGCATGCCGATGAAATTTTAGTCATACACGAAGGGGAAATAGTTGAAAGAGGAACGCACGATTCTCTCATTGCAGAATCAGGTTACTATAAAAAGCTAACCGACTTACAGACCTTTGCTTAAATTTAGGTTAGATTCTATATCATTTCTTAAAGGTGATTCTTTCTAAAGGGCAATAATGGTGTATCTATTTACTCAAGCTATTGTTAACGATTTCAAGATTAGTACACTAAAAGGTGCAATAGACCAATAATTATTCTATTTTTGTTACTGGTGATTTTAACATTTATTATCACCTGTGAAACTAGTTTACAATTCTTAATAAAATACATTATGTCTGCTCTTCAACGAATTACTTCGTATGCAACTGTGTTTATCCTACTTTGCACTGCTCTCTTTACAACAACTTCACTACATGCTCAAGCGCCCGAGGGAGTCAATTACCAGGCGGTGGCTCGAAACAATAGTGGAGACCCTTTGAGTAATCAAATAATTTCAGTGCGGTT
>CAYPJC010000283.1:0-3563 GCA_964410855.1 uncultured Flavobacteriales bacterium
AGTATGATGAGTCGAGTGTAATTATTTATGGATTTTCATTAGGTACAGGTATTGCGGCCAAATTAGGAAGCAATAATAATCCCAAGATGCTCATTTTAGAAGCGCCATTCTACAACTTTATATCCTTGGTTAATTATCACAAGGCATACTTGCCTGCAGGCTTAATTAGTAAGTATCATTTTAGAATTAATAAGTGTTTAGCCGATGTAACAGTACCGCTTTATATTTTTCATGGTACAGAAGATCGAAAAGTGCCTTATTACTTAGGCCATAAATTAATCGGTTCTAATCCAGATCTCAATTTTATAACTGTAAAAAATGCTACTCATAGCGATATGCAAAGCATGAAGGTTTATCAAAAAGAGATGAAAAAACTATTGGAATAGCGTTTTAGGCCAGTTCTTTTTTGTTGAATTCTGACGTAAAGTGAAAATCAATATCCGGGTAATTGTCTCTGGTAATTCTCAATACCCCCGCAGTTTGAGCCAAGAATACTAAGTTTTTGTCTTTGTCCCAAACAATGTAATTCGATTTGAGTCTTATAAACTCATCCATCATTTTTTTATTTTCGGAGGTAAACCAGCATGCTTTGTAGAAGTTTAATGGTTGAAAACTACACTCTGCATTGTATTCATGCTTTAATCGATACTGAATTACTTCAAATTGAAGCTCTCCAACTGTGCCAATGTATTTTTTATTTCCCATCCTTGCTGTAAACAGCTGGGCAACACCTTCTTCTGTTAACTGATTAATGCCTTTTTCCAATTGCTTCGACTTCATAGGGTCATTGTTGATGACTTCTTTAAAAATCTCAGGAGAAAAGCTAGGAATGCCTTTAAATGTGAAATTATCTCCTTCGGTTAGGGTGTCCCCAATCTTAAAATTTCCGGTATCATATAAGCCAATTACGTCTCCAGGAAAAGCATGGTCAATTAAGCTCTTGTCTTTGGCCATGAAACTTGTAGGATTATTAAATCTCAAATTTTTATCTAAACGAACATGGTGAAAAAATTTATTACGTTCAAATTTTCCGCTGCATACTCTTAAAAACGCAATTCTGTCTCTATGTTTAGGATCAAGGTTCGCATGTATTTTGAAAATAAAACCACTGAAAGCTGGCATTTCTGGGTCAATATTACCCTCATTGGTTTGCCTGCTTCGTGGGGTAGGGGCAATTTCAATAAATTGATCTAGCATTTCCTGAATTCCAAAGTTGTTGACTGCTGAGCCAAAAAACACAGGTGCTAATTCGCCATTTAAATAAGTCTCCGAATGAAAATCGTCATATACGCCTTCGACTAGTTCAACATCTTCTCTTAATTGATCAGCTTGATCTCCAACCAATTCGTCAAGCTTTTTATCGTCTAAAGAATCAATGGAAATAATTTCTTTTGCAATTTTTGTCTTAGAAGATTGAAAGAGGTTTACATTTTTATGAGTCAAATTGTAAACTCCTTTAAAGGTAGCACCAATTCCAATAGGCCATGTCATTGGTCTAACCTTCATGTCGAGTTTTTCTTCTAATTCATCCAATAGTTCAAAAGGGTCCCTTCCTTCTAGATCCATTTTATTTATGAATACGATAACAGGAGTATCCCTCATTCTACAAACCTCCATTAGACGTTCTGTCTGCGCTTCAACACCCTTTACACAGTCAATTACTAGAATCACACTGTCAACAGCTGTCAAGGTTCTATATGTGTCTTCAGCAAAGTCGCGGTGACCAGGTGTATCTAATAAATTAATTAGCTTGTTTTTGTATTCAAAACCCATTACAGAAGTAGCTACAGAGATTCCACGCTGTTTTTCAATTTCCATGAAATCAGAAGTAGCTGTTTTCTTAATCTTATTATTCTTAACAGCTCCGGCAGTTTGAATAGCGCCACCAAAAAGCAAGAACTTTTCTGTTAAGGTTGTTTTTCCTGCATCTGGGTGACTTATAATGGCAAAGGTTTTACGCTTCGCTATTTCTTCTTGTAACTTCATGAATCCTCTAAATTAAGGGTTCAAAATTAGCCAATTGAAGTTTTAGTTTGACTTGATTATTTTTTGTCGGTAATGTTTTCCATTACTCAGAATGTCAATAAAATAAACACCTGAATTTAAACCTTGTGTGTTAATCAATTCTTCGTTTTTCAGCAGTTGTCCTTCTTTTACCAAAGCTCCAGAAAGAGAGTAAACCTTATAACTTAAATTCAGTTGATCGGCCAATTCAATGATTAGACTTGATTTAAATGGATTTGGATAAAGTTTGACGTTTTTTAGTTTATAATCCTCAATTCCAGTAATATTTTCTATGGTTAACGAAGCTGTTTTTTGACAAAAAAAGTTATCATAAACAACAATTAGATACGCTCCACTGCATAAGTCGTAGAAGTTACCAGAAGAGTCATTGCCTGCATATTGCAAAGCTTGGTTTAGTAATTCAATTCTATAAGGAGGTTTCCCGTTTTGAATGCTGATGGCTGCAGATCCATTACATGTGCTACTACTTTGGTTTATCGTAGTTGAACTAATAATCATTTCTGGGATGTTATTGATGGTGTACTTATAAACTTTAACTGTATTTAATGAATCAGTCACCGTTATCCGATGATCACCAATACGAGCTCCTTGCCAACTTATTATCCAACCGTTAGTGTCAAGAATCCATCCTGTACCATCGTTAAATTCAAAGATTTCTTGATAAGGAGGAATTAAACCATCAGCTTGATAATCTGGATTAATGCAACCTGTTGCATCATGACATTCTGGGTCTTTTTTGGTTCCAGGAGGGCAAATCGGAAAATAACTTGGTTAAATCCACATCAACTCGTCTTTTGTAAATCCGTGCTGCTTAGCCCAATTATTTAATCTGGGAAAGTCCATGTTTTCAATGTAGGCAAAGTTGTTTACTGCTTTCACACATAAGGCTAACTGCTTGTGATTGCTTTCAATGATAAGTTGTCCAACTGCGCAAGCTGTTCCAAAATTATCAATGAAGTAGGGAGTGTTTTTGTTGTGATATAGATTTATCGGAAACTTGCCTTTCAGCGCATAAGCCTTTAAATTCGTTAGCGATTCAGTTCTTTTTTGTCTTTGCTTGAGAGTTAAATGGGTTGTTGATTTACGGCGAAGTGTTTTTTCAACCAAGATTAAATGAGTTTGAATCAATTGAGTGTGGCTGAGCTGAGAGTGACTCTCTTTTAAACTAACTGGAGCTTCTTGAGAAGCCCAGTACTTGTTCACGACAACCAATTGTTCATAAACAGAGAAAAGTTCGCTTGAGCTAAGGTTATTGAAAAAAATTAAGAAAAGCGAAAGTAGGAGTGGCTTCATAATTAGTTTAGTTAGAATGAAATTATGGAATTAGCTTGTAATAAGCTAATCTATCAGTCCTTAAGAACAAGGGTTTAAAAGCAATCTTCTCTTTTAAACAAAATAGTTTGTAATAATAATGGTTATTAGGAGCGCACCAAAAGCAATAAATGCCTTGTTTTTTCATTAAAAATCAAGCTGTTGCAAGAAGATGATAATTTCTTAATAAATAAAGACTAAAATGAGTTTATTAAACATTTAAAAGT
>CAYPJC010000284.1:0-2182 GCA_964410855.1 uncultured Flavobacteriales bacterium
CGAACGAATTGTATCAACGAGTATATGGAGCAGTTGGAGATGAAGTTCCTGTGGCATATCCTCCAGAAAAGCTTAACTAATATGAATTGGTATAAGATAGCTCAACTAGATAATGATTGGTGGGTTCGTTTTTACGATCATCTTTCTAATACTGCGGATTTTGTTTTAAAGGATGCAGGTATTGTATTTTACCCTAAAGAAAGTGTTATAAAGGATGGAAGAAATGTCAATTTTATTTTTAATGCAATATTAAATAACGAGAGTTACGCTTGTCGTATTCAGTTGCAATTTTTGAATATTGTTCAGTTATCAACGTTTGAGGAAAATAGTGCTGGTACTTTAAAAAGCGTAAGCAATCAGTATTCTCAAAAATTATTGAGAGCAGATGTCGCTATTATTACTAATTCTCAATTAATAAATAGTCAGATATTCCAATCTCAAAACGCTATTCCTGCTACTATGATGAATTTTATTAGAGACTCAATAATAGGTCACCAGGAGACTGAGCAGGAGTCTTATGATGATGGATATGGGAATGATGGAGATTATGTATGAATTGGTATAAGCAAATAGTTTCAGACTGGATTGATCCTGATTTAGGTTATTACAGAGAATACAATCCAGAGGCTTACTTTTCGCAAGAAAATATGATTAAACACTTTCAGACTAAAGGGATAGATAATATTCCTGAGTTATTTACTACTCCTCAAAATAAAAAAGCTCTTGAATACGCTTTGCAATATATGTCAACTAATGAGTCTTATTATGAAAACTCTCCTTCTGGAGCTTATGATAATAAGCCAAATGATGGAATTATAACAAAAGAAAGATTAGCAAGAATTTCTCACGATATGGGACTAATAACAAATAGCGTTTTAACTTACTTGCATCAAAGAACGCAAACTTCCGGTGGTAAAGGATTGAAATCAGCTAAGAGGTTAATGATAGGAATTGAGGCAAGTATGCAAAATGCTTTAACTACTTTGCAGAAAATTGTTTTGTATGGAGAAGACGAATTGCAAAATGGAGATGACATAGAGACGGACGAGGGTAAGTTTAAATCAAGAATTCTTGGCGGACAATATTCCTCAAATGTTTTTAAGTCATTAGGATTAGATGGCATATCTTCTACTGTTGATTGGACAAGATTGGTAAATTCAAAAGTAATGGCCGAAAGCATTCGAAATACAGAAGAAAATACTGGAGAGCAATTGTGGAGAGATAATTCACAAGATAAGAGCTATGCTGATGTTCAATCATTTTTAAATATTAATGATCCAAAATTTAAATATCTTCTTTCTAATATGGCAGAAAATTTTGACGCAGAAGCTATTGCCGCATTTATTGCGACTCTTAACCTTGTGACAAGGGCTACTTTTAATGGAGACATAGATATTCTCGAAAGAAGACATCACAACAACATGTTACCTAATTATAATCACCTAAGAGATCAAATGGGAATGGAAAGAGTAGAACCTACAAGAAAAATGAAAACAAAATTAGATAGGCCTAAGTTAAAATGAATTGGTATAAACAAATAAAAACATCTCAAGCTAATATTCAAAGTCATCCTAATTACCAGTTAGCTAATAGTTTTCCTGTTATAAATTCTTTTGGGAACATGACTATTCGTCCTATTGGCGATTCGATGTCTTCTATTGATTCTAGTTTTACTAAATGGGAATCCTTGCCGGGCTTTAGAAATGTCCCTTTTTCTGTTTTTGGAAATATTTCTTCTTCCGCGAAAAATCAGGGAGAGAAAGATTATTTAAGTTCTTTAGGTAATGATATTCAGCAGAGCCAGTCAATTGAGCCATTGATAATTGTTTTTGATGGAGAGTCTAGCCCTTGGGTTTTAGAGGGTGCTCATAGGTTTGACGCTTTGGTTGAAATGGGTTTTAAGTCTATGCCTGCGATGATTGTTCTTGATTTTTCATCGATTCAAACTGAGCCATCTTTTTATGATTCAAAAGAAAGGCCTGAAACGGATGCTTTTTTAGAGCAGCAAAGAAGTAATAATTATCAGATATAAATAGGAGATAAAAATGACAGAACCTGATCCAGTGTATGTCGAAGAGGAAATTATGGCATCTATTATTGCAGGAAAAATAGTTCCTCCAACGGGTGATTGGTTTGACTTTAACATTCATCATAGAGCTTGGGTCAAAATGCATAGACTTGC
>CAYPJC010000284.1:2192-3559 GCA_964410855.1 uncultured Flavobacteriales bacterium
ATTCGGTCATTTTTTATGGATGAAGACGATATACCGGCTGAGCCAAACCCTGATGACTATTCTGACTTAGGATAAGTGTTTATTAGTGATAATTATTTATTGTTAGTCGATAATTATTTATGAACACAAAAAATCCAGAAAAAATATTCGAGTCGGAACTTATGCCTTTATTTGCTGCTGAAATGGGGGCCATTCATTACTCGTGGGACATGTTCACGAATTTAGCAAGACCAGCCAATACTCAAGACAGGAGGTCTGAGACTGTATATTGGGAAAAGAAATCAAGCGTTGGTCAAGAATGTTTTGATATGTGGAATGAAGCACTGAAATTTGATTCAGAAAAAATGAGAAAAGAAAAATTAAAAACTCTTGTTGATAGATTAAAAATATGGTATAACAAAGAGTCTGCCATGGGATTAATTGAGAATTCTAAAAGTCAAGGAGCAGGAAGAAGGCGTGCAAAAAGATTGATTGCCGCTGATTTAGGATATTTAGATGATAACTGCCCAAATGCTTCTCCTTGGACAGTAAAAACTGCAAACTTATTATTAGAAGAGCGTGAAACGGATAATGCCATAGTTACTGGAATAAAATCTGCTTTTTTGAGATTATACATAAACCAAGATGAAGATGGTCTTTCTTTATGGGACAGAGAAAGAAAATGGTTCTATAAAAACAAGAAAAAGATTGATACATTTGTTAAAAAAGAGGAAGATTCAAAATTTGCTATGCTGAAGCTATTAAAATTCAGCAATGAGTATGATGAAGATTATCGACTAGAATTCGGTCGTTAATAAGAATGAGAAGGACTTTCATGCCAAGACGATAAATATTATCTAACTGCTTCATTTAACATATTTGTTCATTCTAATAATAAATGGTTTCAAGATATACTTTACTTATTGATATAGGCAGGTAGAATTAAAGACAAAGCGTTTATTGGTTGGTAAAAAAAATACCCCGCCAGATCTAATAGGAGTAAAATCTGACGGGGCTGCGGGAAGGGATTGCCTCCAAGACTTTCATCAATTGGAAACAGTTATCTATATATCGGACATTTTTTTTGAAAACGATCAATTAATCACTTGAAATTATGTTTTGCTTCAAGATTCTTTCATAGCAAGCCAAATACTGATCTGCAGCATAATCCCAGGTGTGAGTTTGAACGTAATTTAAGCCGGAACTAATTATTTCGTTTCTTGTTTTATCGCTAC
The DNA here is from genome assembly GCA_964410855.1 of uncultured Flavobacteriales bacterium. Taxonomy (GTDB): domain Bacteria; phylum Bacteroidota; class Bacteroidia; order Flavobacteriales_E; family Vicingaceae; genus JAVJQS01. The sequence goes on from CAYPJC010000284.1 coordinate 3,407, forward strand.
TAAATACTTTATCTATTTCTTCAGCTAAAGCAAGAGAGCTATTTGGTCTTGGTATAACGCCTTCTAGGTCATCGAACAAGTGGGAATCAGATGCAATGACTGGTTTACCGTGAGCCATTGCTATTCGTATAGCACCAGATGCTCCATAGACTT
>CAYPJC010000285.1:0-3557 GCA_964410855.1 uncultured Flavobacteriales bacterium
CTGAAGTTGTTCAAAGTCGATTAGTATTTTTAGTCGTGAAGTATTGCGTTTACTGACAAATCTCGGTTTTTAATATGTAGCCATAGCTACATATTAAAAATTAGATGAAGCTCAGTGAATGCAAGAGTTTGCGAATAATTTAGTATTTCGACTTTAAACAACTTCACTAAAAAGTAGACGGAATAATTCTACAAAAAGATGCTTTTATTCCAGGTAACACTGATGATTTAAAGCCAAATGATAACCTTTGCAAAAATATTTCAATGGACAATTACATTTCATTTTCCCTACTTTGTTTCACATCCTTTATCACTTTAATGAATCCACTAGGCATAATGCCTGTCTTCATGTCAATGACTTCTTCTTTAAATAAAGATGAACGGAGGAGAACCGCGATAAAAGCGAATTTTGTTGCTTTTATTACTTTAATTGCTTTTGCATTTTCGGGTCAATTGTTATTCAATTTTTTCGGCATTTCTGTGGATAGTTTTAGAGTGGTTGGGGGAATAATCTTTTTTATGATGGGGTATGATATGTTACAAGCCCGTTTAGTAAAAGTTAAAATGAATAAAGAATCAACACGGAAAAAATATGTGAACGATATCTCAGTAACTCCTTTGGCGATTCCAATGATTTGTGGACCAGGAGCGATTACTAATTCAATCGTTTTAATGGAGGACGCATCCACACATACACACAAAGCAATTCTTATTGGTATCATCTTTTTGGTTTGCTTAATTAGCTTTTTGGTTCTTTGGAGCTCTGCTAAAATAACCGACATTCTAGGAGAAACTGGCAACAACATTCTAATGCGCTTGATGGGTTTAATTGTTATGGTTATCGCAGTAGAATTCTTTTTTAGTGGACTCAAACCTATTTTGATTGATATAATAAATGCGACTTCTTAAACGATTCCTCTTTTTTATTTTTCTTGCAGTCTTTATTGCACTAAACTTATCTTCTGTCTTGTATGGATTACAACAAGGCTTTGGTCAAGCCCAAATTTTACTAAACACTAAAACAGTCCATGATGTAAAGCAAGACCCTTCGACTCCCGACTCTATTAGATATAAGCTCGAACTAATTCAAAAAATTAAAACGTTTGCTGAAGATTCATTAGGCTTAAAAAAAACGAGCAATTACACAAGCTTTTATGATCAAAAAGGAAAGCCAGTTCTTTGGTCTGTTACTGCTAGTCCAGAGTTTAAGATTGAAGCATATAAATGGAGTTTCCCCATTGCAGGATCATTCCCGTATAAAGGTTTTTTTAATTATGCTAGAGCAGAGAGTGAACAAAAACGGCTCGTTGAGAAAGGTTTTGATACTGAAATAGGTGAAGTAAGCGCTTGGTCTACTCTTGGGTGGTTTAATGACCCTATTTTATCGTCTATGTTGAATAGACCGGTTGGAAGCCTAGCAAATTTAATAATTCATGAATCCACACATGCAACTATCTACATAAAAGACAGTGTTCAATTCAATGAAAATCTAGCTAGTTTTATTGGCAAGAAGGGAGCAGATCGATTTCTAAGCTACCATTTTGGCCCTAATAGTTCCGAAAGGAATAACTATCTTGAACAATTAAATAAGAGAGACTTATTTAGAAATTTCATGAAAGGTGCAATTGAAAAATTATCAGCTCAATATAAAAGCTTAGACTCCTCCATACTTATCTCAAAAAAGAGAAAACTTAAGGCAAAGTGGATTGAAGAGTTAAAAGTTGAATTGGCAAATTCTGGGTATTATGAAAATGAAGCAATTGGTCTAATTAAATTAAAAGAATTTCATCCAAACAATGCTTACTTCTCTGGGTTTAACACATACAGTAACGAAATGCCGTTGTTAGAAAAAGAATTAAAAACGAAATTTAAAGGAGATTTAAAATCTATGGTTTCTTCATTCAAATCAAATGGCCTTTCTTTATAATTGAACTATGAGCAAAATTACTACTGAGTCTGAAAGCAGGTACAATCATTTAGAAAAAATGAGTGCCGAAGAGATTCTATCTAATATTAATAAAGAAGATAAAATAGTTCCATATGCTATTGAAAAGGTAATCCCAGAAATAGCTCAATTTATTCCGATTATCGTTAATAAACTACAAGAAGGAGGCAGGCTCTTTTATATTGGGGCAGGCACCAGCGGGAGACTAGGAGTTGTTGATGCATCAGAATGCCCCCCAACTTTTGGAGTAAGTCATAATTTAGTTATAGGATTAATTGCAGGCGGTGATGCTGCTATCCGAAGAGCTGTTGAATTTGCTGAAGACAATGCTGAGCTTGGATGGAATGATTTACAAGAACATAAAGTCTCCGATTTAGATTTCATCATTGGCATTGCAGCCTCAGGAACAACACCCTATGTTATTGGTGCCATGGAAAAATGTAGAGAAAATGGAATTCAAACGGCTTGTATTGTTTGCAATGAAGGTTCACCTTTAGCTTCTGCGGTTGACTTCCCAATTGAAGTTGTTGTAGGACCAGAGTTTGTTACAGGCAGCACTCGAATGAAAGCTGGAACGGCACAGAAACTAATCCTCAATATGATTTCTACTGCCGTAATGGTTCGCCTAGGAAGAGTAAAAGGAAATAGGATGGTTGACATGCAATTAAGCAACAATAAACTGGTGAAAAGAGGAATTCAAATGATTGTTTCTGAGCTAAACATACCTTATGAGGAAGCCAGAGAATTACTTACAAAATATGGTAGTGTGAGAAATGCGATTAGTAATTATTAGAAATAAAATAACCACTTGGTTCGCAAATGCATGCAATTGAGCCACATTATAGTTGGAGAGACTTCTATGTAGCAGACGAAGACAAAAGATCTCCGTTCTATGGCAGAGAACATAGTGAATTTGAGTTTGTACACGCCATATATGATCATTTAATCCATCCACAATGGGATGAGATTGAATCTCCTACATTATTCGTCAAAATAATTATGGTAGATTACGATCAATCTTATGCTACCATAGAATTGATTGGTGAATGGAATGATTTATTGCATAATGACATCATGTTTTTCAAGAGAAATATAATTGATAAACTAATACATGAAGGAATCAATAAGTTCATTCTAATTGGCGAAAACGTGCTTAATTATCATTCTTCAGATGACTCTTATTATGAGGAGTGGTTCGAAGATGTAGAAGATGGATGGATTGCATTTATAAACTTTCGAGAACATGTTATGCAAGACTTTCAAGCTGCCAATATAGATTATTACATTGTTTCAGGAGGAAGTCTTAATGACATCAGCTGGAGGACTTATAGTCCACAAGCTATGTTTGAGAGAGTTGAAGCAATGGTGATTCTTAGATTAGGGGTATAAACAAAGTAATCTACAGTTTACCTAGTCAAGCTTTACTTGCTCATTTTATCTTGCCTGATAAACTGCAATTCCATCTTATAATCTATTACGACCGCCTACGTTTCACTTATGGCGGTTAAAAATCTGAAAATCTCGAATTACGAATTGTCGTATTTAACGCATTCGTAATTCTAAGATTTGAAATTTGTAATTCACAAATTACTCTTTTACTATTTTAATGGTAG
>CAYPJC010000286.1:0-3540 GCA_964410855.1 uncultured Flavobacteriales bacterium
TATTGATCCAGTTGTAAAACATTATGAGAGTCCTTATGCCTCCTTTGGAAACAATCCGATTTGGTTTGTTGATCCTTTAGGAAATGATACAAGTAAGATTAATACTGATGGTTCTCAAACCGTATTAAAAGATAATCTTTCTACACAAAATTACCAGTATACAACAGCTGCCGGAGTTACTCATGATCTTGGCTCATTTGAGGTCAATGATAATGGATTGATTAAATTAAATGATTACCAATACTCAAATGGAGAGATTAATATTGCCTTTGATGTAAAGAATCCTGAAAGCTCTTTTGTTGACGCAGCAGCATTAGGAAGTCTTTTTGGTGCGTTAATAGAAAATAATGTAAGTGACTTAACTATCACTGGTGCAAGTAATTCAGATGGTTCATCTCCTAATCCAAGTAAATCTCATGTAGAAGGTAAGGCTTTTGATTTTCGGTATCTAAGGTTTGATCAAAGTGGCGGAGCAGCAAATCTTGGAGAAGGTGTTGTTGATATGAATCGGCAGAATTCTTTCAATCAGTCTTTATCAAAATACGGATTTACAAAGATGTTGTCTGAACATAGTTCTTTTCAACCGTTAAAAACGTCAACAGGGCAATATTCAGGTTTTAATACTTTGGTTACTCACAAATTAATTTTTACGACACATTATACCAAATCAAGACATAATAACCATCTCCACGTTGGTGGTAAATGGGGAGGAGTAATACAGTTTGCCCCAACTATTCACAACAGACCATCTGGAATGTCAAAAATGAAAACTAAGGGATATACAAAATTATAATTATATGAAAAGATTATTGATTCTAGGACTTGTGGTTTCATGTTTGTCGTGTGCTGATAACATTAAGTCAGAAGATCACAATATTGACTCTAAAAGAAAAATAGGAGAAGTGAATAATAAAAAAAGTGATTTTGGATTATTTATTGTCAATTTAAAAGAATTAACAAATTCAGATGAAGATACTATTCTATTTCTCATCGATGATAATTCAATTGCTATAACAAAAAGAAATCTCATTTGTAATGAGAAAAGCTATGATCTTTTTGAAACGAGTAATTCAACTTGGGACAGCATCTTTAGACCTAAAGTATTTAATCCTGAATCTGATATATTATATATAGAAGGATATAAAAATGAATTATTCATTGAAGATAAAAAAGTGGCGTTTGAGGGAAAGTCAAAATATATTTCTTTTATTTCGTATGAAACATTTCTTAAAAGCACACTCGTTGGATTGACTAAAGAAAATCCACTTTTAAAAAATCATAATAATGATAATTTAGTTGATGAAAATTATACTGAATATTATTATGAAGTGATAAGATTTAAGAATGATTGGGTACAATTAAAAAGTGAAACTGAATCATCAGGAGAAATAGTTAATGGTTGGGCAAAATGGTTGGATAATTCTAAAGATAAGCCAAAGATGTTACTTGAAATTATTTATAATATATAAATAGTTTTTGTTAAGTAGCTGTATAATTCAAGATTGAGAAGAATATGGAATATTGATCCAAAAATTAAGCTACCCGTTTGCATTCGAAATGCTTAGGGATATGACAGATTCATAATATAAAATATCAATAAAAAGGGAAGTCTTACAAATAAGCTTGATTGTTTCTTTTTTCGTAAGATTTATAATAATAAATGCCCCATTTAATAAAAAAAAACAGGAATACTAAAGAGTGAAAATGAAAAAACTAATATCAATTACGTTATTTATTCTAATTACAACTATCAGCTTCTCTCAAAATAGAATTTTAAATTGGGCTGCTCAAATGGGAGGGGTTGGCACAGACCAAGGTTATTCAATTGAATTAGATGCCTTAGGTAATGTCTATTCAGGAGGATTCTTTGAAGATACTGTTGATTTTGATCCAAGTTCAGGGGTTCACAATTTAGTATCAAATGGAGGTAAAGATATTTTTATTCAAAAATTAGATCCAAATGGAAATTTCATTTGGGCGGTATCATTAGGTGGGATAGGATTAGATGAGGTAAGGGATATTTCAGTTGATTTAAGTGAAAATCTGTTAGTTACGGGCTTTTTTCAAGATACCGTAGATTTTGATCCAAGTAATGGAGTCTCCAAACTTATTTCAAAAGGGAATAGAGATATTTTTGTTTTAAAACTTGATGGAAATGGCAGCCTTATCTGGGCAAAATCTTTTGGAAGTATAAATAATCCTGTAATAGATGATGATAGAGCTTATTCTATTGATTCTGATAATAATGGGAATGTTATTATTTCAGGACGATTTACAGGTACTGTTGACTTTAATCCTGATACCGCAGTATTTAATTTAACATCAGAAGGGTTTCAAGATATTTTTATTCAAAAATTAGATTCAAATGGTAGTCTTATTTGGGTTAAAAGTATGGGTAGCCCACAATCAGAGGAAGGTAGGAGTCTTACGCTAGATTCAAAAGGGAATATTTATTCAGTTGGGCTTAATGGTTCACGAGTTGATTTTGACCCAGATACAGGGATTACTTATTTACCTTTTGGTGGCGGATTTGATGCTTTTATATTTAAACTATCTCCAAATGGCAGATTACTATGGGTGAAGGGTATAATAAGTAATGTTCACGAAAGAGCATTTAATGTTATAACAGATTCAGATGATAATGTATATACAACTGGTTATTTCAATAATACGGTTGATTTTAACCCTGATTCGGCAGGCGTATTCAATATGACTTCATCAGGCGCAGAAGATATTTTTATTCAAAAATTAGATTCCAATGGTAATTTCCTATGGGCAAAATCAATGGGAAGTACAGGAGATGATGAAGGTTTTGCCATTGCCACAGATGATAGTAATAATGTTTACACATCAGGCTACTTTGAAGGAACTGTAAATTTTAATACAGATTCAGCTGGTATATATAATTTAACTTCAAACGGAACAGCAGACATTTTTTTACAAAAATTAGATGAAAATGGAAATTTTATTTATGCAGAATCTTTTGGTGGAACAGGTTTTGACCAAACCAGATCAATCTTGGTAGATGAAAAAGGGAGTATTTATGCAACAGGTTACTTTGAATCCACGGTTGACTTTGATCCGGACACTATAAATAGTTTCAATTTAAGTTCAAATGGTGGTAATGACCAGTTTATTTTGAAATTAAATCAGTGTTTTCATTCATCTGATTCCATTATTGTAAACAGCTGTTCAAGCTACACTTCACCTAGTGGTAAAATTTGGACTCAATCAGGTTTCTATTTTGATACTATTCCGAACATTAAAGGTTGTGACTCACTACTCTCTATAAATTTGATTATTACGATTATAGACACCACCCTAACTCAAATAAATAATTTAAACCTTTCATCCAATGATTCTTTAGCTAGCTACCAATGGATCGATTGTAACAATGGGAACAGTCCAATTATAGGAGATACCAATCAAAGCTTTGTAGCAATAGCAAATGGCAGTTATGCTGTAGCTTTGAGTAAAAATGGATGTTCGGATACTTCAGCTTGCATTCAGATTCTAACGGTAGGTATTGATAACACAAAA
>CAYPJC010000287.1:0-3498 GCA_964410855.1 uncultured Flavobacteriales bacterium
ATTTAGCGTTTCAAGTTTTGATTTTTCATTACCTGGATTTCAATTTGGATTTAAATATTATTTTTTAAGATATTTCCTATTACAGGCTGAAATTAACAATGCAGCAAATACAGAAACTCAACGTATTTACACACATTATAATCAATCCCTGAATATGCCAATCCAAGAGGGTTCATTTGAGGCAATTGGGATCATTCATTTTCAAAAAAATCGGTGGCAAAGTAGAGTCAAATTAAACCAGATATCCTCTGCTGAGCCTAATGTTCAGATTTTTGATTTTAAACAATCTTATATTATAAACCCTTCTTACAACTTTACAGTGCATGTTGGGGGACAATTTCGAAGGCAAGTGTATTAAAATCAAGGATGGACTTAATTATCCTTCTGATGCTATCTATTTACCAGATGATAATTTATCTTATTATTTGTATTTCGGATTGAGTACTAATCTGCAAAATATATATTTTGATTACTAATCCTAAAATAAATTTAACTTAGCACCATGATAATTGCGCTAGCTGTAATGGTTTCTTTTTTTATTGTGTTACTATCAACTCCATCATTTATAAGGGTTGCACGAATAAAGCATTTATTTGATGACCCAAATGAATCGCGAAAACTGCATAAAAAAAGCATACCTTCAATGGGTGGAGTCATGATTTTTGCAGGCACTCTTTTTTCTTTTATGATATGCTACCCATCTGAAGATATAGGATATATAAAATATTTAATCCCTAGTATCTTAGTTATGTTTTTTATAGGAATTAAAGATGATATTATTGGGACCGCAGCAATAAAGAAATTAATTGGACACTTATTGGTCGCATTTATCATGACTTTAATGGCGGGAATAAAAATTACGAGCTTGTATGGAATTTTTGAGATAAGAGAAATTCCGGAATGGGCAAGTATTGCATTAACCATCTTTACCTATGTGGTTGTAATCAATGCATTTAATCTTATAGATGGGGTCGATGGATTGGCTGGGGGAGTTGGCTGTATTGCTTCAATTGCTTTTGGGATATGGTTTTTGTTTGCCGGGAGTATGGTTGATGCAATTATTGCTTTTGCTTTAGCAGGAGCTCTCTTAGGGTTTTTAAGATTCAATTTTTATCCTGCTGACATATTTATGGGAGATTCTGGTTCTCTAACAGTTGGACTTATTATATGTGTATTGGCTATTCGAGTGATTGAATTTGATTTTACTGCATTGCCTGTGGAGATGAAAGGTATTTCCAAACCTATTTTTGCGATGGCAGTTCTTTCTTACCCACTCATAGATACACTTCGAATTTTTGTATATCGAATGGCTAAGGGAATATCGCCTTTTGCTGCTGATAATAACCATATTCATCATCGTTTGATAAAACTTGGCTTAAATCATGCTCAAACTGTTGGGGTTATTTATTTATTTAATGCCTTATTGATTACTTATGCCGTTTTGGTTAAAAACTTAAGTACAAGTCTTACTTTCATTAGCTTGGGGGCAATAGTATTTGTTTTTATAGGCGTTTTATTTCTAATTCCTATTAATAAGGAAGAAAAGAGAAAGTAATGAAATGGTTAATTACATTTCTGCTTTCCTTAACTACACTCTTTTTAGAAGCTCAAATAGTCAATCAACAAGCCGAATTTAACTATCCTAAGGAGGCAGAATCCTACTCTTTTGGAAGTAAAGAGTACACTGCTTTTAAACCAAGTTTTGTTCCAGCAGACAGTCTTGCGAATGGGCTTTTTAAGGGAAGGTCTAAAAAATCAGAATTCTTGCTAAACCCTGCATTTGAAATCTTAAATGGAATACAGAATGGAGAGAAACCTAGTGTTTATTCTTACATGCTAGGAGCAGATCTCAAGTTTAAAAGAGGGAATCATTGGAATGCTGGCTTTACTTACCTCAGAAATTTCTCTTCCAATATGAATTACCAACAAAAATTTATAAATCAAAATGGAGTGCTGCCAGGAACAAATGTTGTTTCAGTCAATGCTGAGGGGATGGCAATAGCAGATTATTTTTCTGGATTTGTTAATTATAAAGCGAACTCCATTTTTGACTTTGAGCTTGGTTATGGTCGCAATTTCATTGGAGATGGGTATCGTTCCTTATTGCTTTCTGATTTTGCAAACGCTTCCCCATATTTTAAGATAAATACGAGTTTTTGGAAATTGAAATACACCAATATATTTGCAGCTCACCAAGATATTTTTCAAGTGGAAGGCGAACAAAGCTTATATCAGAAGAAATATTCGGCCACACATTTTTTAGAATGGAATGCAACTAAATGGCTATCTGTTGGGTTATTTGAAACTATTGTATGGCAGGCAGAAGAAGAGAATTATACAAGAGGCTTCGATGTTAATTATTTAAATCCTGTTATTTTTTATCGCCCTGTTGAGTTCTCAGTTGGCTCTTCGGACAATGCTCTTGTTGGTGCTAACCTAAAAATAACCCCTTTCAAGCAACATGTTGTTTATTTTCAAGTACTTTTTGATGAATTTTTGCTCAAAGAAATACGTGCAGATATAGATCAAGCCCAAAATCCGGATGAGGATATTCAATCTGGTTGGTGGGCAAATAAATATGGATTCCAAATAGGCTGGAAGGCCTATAACGTTTTTGGAATAGAAGGTTTAAAGCCTCAAGTTGAATTTAATTATGTTCGTCCCTATACTTATGCTCATAGTAGCCGAGTTCAAGCATACTCTAATTATAATTTATCATTGGCTCACCCACTAGGTGCAAATTTTTATGAGTTTATAAGTATGCTCGATTATCAAAAAAACAGGTTTTCATATCATTTGCAGTACAATCAAAACAAAAAGGGATATTCTCAGTCGTTTGAAAATTTAGGAGAGAACTTGCAATTATCCAATAAGACGCGAACAAAAGAATATGAAAATTTTACGACCCAAGGTATCTTGCACCAAGTTCGTTACTTGAGTGCTTCTGTTGATTACACTTTGGTTGAAGATTGGCGTGCAGTCGTTAGTCTTGGATATATATGGCGTGAAGAAAAAATTGGTTCAAAAACAGACATAAACAATATGATTTATTTCAGTTTCAAGACAAAGTTATTCAATAGGTATTTTGATTATTAAGCTTTATTTGTACTCTTTTATCCTTGCATCTTTTGTATTTTTGTCTTGTTCTTAGCGATAAAAATAATGCAGTTAACAACTGATAAAACTATTCCTATTTCAATTTCGTTTTCTGAAAAACTGTCTGCTTATGCTACCTTCTTTAAGTTAAGGCTGGCTTCGTTAGTTGTTTTTTCAGCAATTTTAGGTTATTTAATTGCAGCAGATTCTATTGATCTTTTGCAATTAGTTTATTTAGGTATTGGAGGTTTCTTAATTACTGGAGCCTCAAATGGTTTCAACCAAATTATAGAAGTTGATTTAGATCGTTTGATGGAACGAACAAAAAATCGACCGCTTGTAGTTGGCAAGATGACAAAGATAGAAGGTGTCTTGCTCGCTTCCCTTTCAGGAATTACAGGG
>CAYPJC010000288.1:0-3498 GCA_964410855.1 uncultured Flavobacteriales bacterium
GAAAAGGAATAAAGCAAATAGGAAAGACAAAAATATCAACACCAGATTATCGTCCCTGGAACCTCAAGAAAATGATGAAACAACTAAAACATGAGTTTGGAAATTTATTAAACCCTCTTTTTAATCTCATTTTTAGCCTATTTCAACCACAATAATATTGAGCTGCTATGGTTCGATTAATTAAGAATCATCCCTGCCCCGACAGTCTCATTGGTTGATTCATCAATTAAAATTAAACTGCCAGTATTTCTATTCCGCTTATAGCTATCGAAAAATAGAGGTTTCGTTGTTCTAATCGAAACCCTACCTATATCATTCATTCTAATGTCTTTCTCATCCTCAAGCCTATGTAGAGTATTTATGTCCACTTTATATTTGATTTCTTTAATCACACATCGAGCATCATTTGATGTATGCTTTAGCGCATATTTTCCTCCAAGCTGTAAGGCTTTTTCATTCATCCAACACAACATTATATCAAGGTCTTGACTGTTTTGAGGTTGATTGTTTTCTCTCACAATCATATCCCCCCTACTAATGTCAATTTCATCCTCTAAAGTCATGGTAACAGACATAGGTGCAAATGCTTCTTCAATAGGTCCATCAAGTGTGTCTATTGATTTAATGGTAGAAGTAAACCCAGAAGGTAGGGCAACTACTTTATCGCCAGGTTTAAAAACACCTCCTGAAACTCTACCCGCATAACCTCTGTAATCATGAAATTCATCTGTTTGAGGGCGAATAACATATTGCACCGGAAAGCGGCAATCTATGTGATTATGATCACTCCCAATGTGAATATTCTCTAGTAAATAGAGTAAAGTTCCGCCCTTGTACCAAGGCATCTTTTCAGAACTATTAACTACATTGTCTCCATTTAATGCACTTATTGGAATAAAATGAATGTCCTGAACATCTAATTTTGAAGCAAATGCTTCTGTTTCTTTCTTAATGCTCTCAAAAACTGCTTCATCGTAATCGACCAAGTCCATTTTATTGATACAAAACACCACATGAGGAATTCCTAGCAAAGAAGCGATAAATGTGTGTCGGCAAGTTTGCTCAATAATTCCTTTTCGTGCATCAATAAGAATAATCGATAGATTTGAGGTTGAAGCTCCAGTCACCATATTCCTTGTATATTGAATATGACCGGGTGTATCAGCTATGATAAACTTTCTCTTGGGAGTAGCAAAATAACGATATGCCACATCAATAGTAATGCCTTGCTCTCTTTCAGAACGAAGTCCATCAGTTAATAAAGCTAGGTTAACGGTTTTCTCACCTTTCTTTATACTTGTTTGCCTTATTGCCTCGTATTGATCTTCAAAAATCGATTTACTATCGTATAATAGACTTCCAATTAAAGTGCTTTTTCCGTCATCAACACTTCCGGCCGTTGAAAAACGAAGCAATTCCATGTCTAGGTATGAGTTAGTATCTGAATCCATGTCTTTTTTGATTCTATTTAAAAATAACCTTGTTTTTTTCGATCTTCCATTGCCGCTTCTGAGCGTTTATCATCAGATCTAGTTCCCCTTTCAGTTGTTCGAGTAGCAGCAACCTCTTCAATAATTTTCTCCAACGTATCTGCATCAGATTTAACCGCTCCCGTACAAGTCATGTCACCAATTGTCCGAAACCTAACAGTCATTTCTTCAGTGATTTCAGTTTCTTTCTGCTGAATGAATTCACATTCTGACATAACTACTCCATCGCGAATAAAACAATCTCTTTGGTGCGAAAAGTACAAAGAAGGTAATTCAATATTTTCGGCTAAAATGTATTGCCAAACATCCATCTCCGTCCAATTACTAATGGGGAAAACGCGAAAATTTTCTCCAAAATTCTTCATGCCATTGAAAATATTCCACAATTCTGGTCGTTGATTTTTTGGATCCCATTGACCAAATTCATCTCTATGAGAAAAAAATCGTTCTTTGGCTCTTGCTTTTTCTTCATCTCTACGAGCCCCTCCCATAGCAGCATCAAATTTATTCGACTCAATAGCCTCTAATAAGCTTACCGTTTGAAGTCCGTTTCTGCTTGCATTATACCCTTTTTCCTCAACTGCTTTTCCTTGATCGATAGAATCTTGAACAGACGCAATAATTAAATTAGCGCCGATCTTCTCAACAAATTTATCTCTAAAGGCAATCGTTTCCGGGAAGTTGTGCCCAGTATCTACATGCATTAAAGAAAATGGAATTTTAGCTGGGTAAAATGCTTTTCTAGCAATATGGGCGCAAACTATGGAATCCTTTCCTCCAGAAAAAAGCAAGACCGGGTTCTCGAATTGAGAAGCAACTTCACGAACAACGTAAATAGCTTCCGATTCTAGCTCCTTTAAATGGGTTAAATTATAAGTCTGCATAATTATGCTTTTAGTTTAATCAGTGGTTTAATAAAATCTACAATTTCTTTAGCAGCAAGTTCAATACTTCTATTCTCAGTTTTTATAACTAAACTAGCGTCTAAAGGAGCTTCAAATGGAGCAGAAATTCCAGTAAAATCTTTAATCTCCCCTCTCCTTGCTTTTGCATAGAGTCCTTTTGTATCTCTAGTTTCACAAACTTCTAATGGAGTATCAATAAAAATTTCTATAAAATTCTCTTCCCCAATAATTTCTCTTGCTAGTTGACGAATTTGCTTCGTAGGACTTACAAAACAATTAATAGTTATTACACCACAATCTAAAAATAGTTTTGATACTTCAGCAATTCGTCTAATATTCTCACTTCGATCTGCATCAGAAAACCCAAGGTTATTATTTATTCCACTCCGAATGTTATCCCCATCTAACAATTGGGTTAAATATCCCTCTCGATGCAGTTCCTTCTCTACTGTTTTTGCTAATGTGGTTTTTCCAGAGCCGCTTAAGCCTGTTAACCAGAAAACTTTTGATTTTTGGCCAAGCAAATTTTCCTTTTCCTCTTTAGGAAGAATTTCATCGAAAACAGAAAATATATTTTTACCCTCGTCTTTCATAAAGCGGGCAAAGTTAACAAATATTGAGGAGGGCTAAGAGAGTTTTTCATTTGAAAAATACCCTACATAAAGCGTCGTGAAAAGCAGAAAGACAAACGCTTTTATTCGAATTCTCTTATCTTTGAATCTTAACGAAAATAAGTCTCTTGAATTTTAATAGCAGCCCTAAAATAGATCAAGTTGGTTTAGTTGAGCGCGCCGCTCGATTTAAAGCACGAAGCATCAAAAAAGAAGCAAAAATTAAGGGCTTGAAGCTTGCTTTAAATATGATTGACTTAACTACCCTTGAAGGAAAAGACACTGAAGGAAAAGTTAAACAACTCTGCTTTAAGGCCATGCACCCATATTATGGAATGAATGTTCCTAATGTTGCAGCAGTTTGCGTTTATCCTAATATGGTGAAGGTTGCAAAAACCGCTTTAAGACACTCTAAAGTTAAGGTAGCCTCTGTCGCAACTGCTTTCCCAAGCGGAATGTCAAACTTAAAAGCAAAGTTAGAAGATGTCAAAT
>CAYPJC010000289.1:0-3496 GCA_964410855.1 uncultured Flavobacteriales bacterium
TAACAACTGGATAAAACACACTGGTGTGTGTTATTTGTTTTTTAAATTTACTTGACTGATTACTGTTAAGTGGTTGCAATTTAAATAGATATCCGTTATTAAACAGCTGTAAACGTTTGCAAACGAATAATTTGTCTTCCCTTAAAATACAATCACCCTACTAAAATAATAAAAAGATGCATAATCCGAGTTAAATTAGTTTAAATGAAAATCACATACTGCAATTCAAGCTTAATTTGGTTTTAGAAGAGTTTCAGAACGATTTATTTATTTCTCTTTTCTTCCCTATTTTTGAAACCAAATATTACCCCATGACTTTTCATAAAGAAGGCTACCCAACTCTTGGATTTATTATTGTTGTAATTGCAATACTGAATGCAATTACCCACTATTTTTTCGGCGAATATGTTTTGATAACTGGGTTTGGCTATTTACTTTCTGCCTTCCTTTTTATTGTTGTCGTTCAATTTTTTAGAAAGCCAAACAAAACCATTGAGATCAACGAAAACCAAATTCTTGCACCATGTGATGGTAAAGTGGTAGTAATGGAAGAGGTTGTGGAAGATGAATTTTTAAAAGAAAAACGTCGACAAATCTCCATATTTATGTCGCCATTAAACGTGCATAACAATTTGTACCCGATAGGTGGCATTTTAAAATACTATAAATACCATCCTGGAAAATACCTTGTTGCTTGGCATCCAAAATCTTCAACCGAAAACGAACGCACTTCAATTGTAGTTGAAAACAAAGCGGGTGTCAGTATTTTATTCCGGCAAATTGCAGGAGCTCTAGCACGCCGAATAGTGTTTTATGGAAAAGAAGGCGAAACTGTAGATCAAGGGCAGGAGTGTGGCTTTATCAAGTTTGGCTCTCGTGTTGACTTGTTTATACCATTAGATGCAAAAGTTACAGTGAATTTAGAAGAAACTGTTGTTGGAGGAAAATCAGTGATTGCTGAATTGAATTAATCCTTATTTCGTTTGAAATTAAGTCTGTTGTCTAATAGATTCATCGTGTATGGAGTTTAATAACTCTGCTATAAATTTCTCACTCAAACCTAAAGGTTTCCCACTCTTTAAGCTCCTCTCTAATATCTCTTTCCAGCGATTTACTTGCAGAACCGTAACCTGATTTTTCTTTTTGTATTCTCCTATTTGCTTGGACAAATTCATTCGTTCAGCCATTTTTTCAATCAAATCACTATCAATTTGATTTATTTGCTGGCGTATTGTTTCTAAGCTAGATTTAAATTCTTCATTAGTTGATGACTTACTTTTTGGCGTAATTCCATTTATCAGTTCATGTAATTGATCTGGGCTTAATTGCTGTTGGCTATCGCTTAAAGCGGCAGCAGGGTTAATGTGAGTTTCAACCATTAAGCCATCCATATCTAAATCGATCGCCCGTTGAGCAACATGAGGGATTAGCTCTGGTTTCCCAGAAATGTGACTAACATCACAAATTATTGGCAATTCAGGGTAAGTTGACTTCAATTGTACCGCCAAATTCCAGTTAGGGAAATTCCTATACGGCCCATTATCTGTCATATGAAACCCTCTATGAATTGCTCCTAGCTTGCGAATTCCTGCCTTATTTATTCTTTCTATAGCTCCCATCCATAATGCCAAATCAGGATTGATTGGATTTTTTACAAATACTGGAATATCGACACCCTTTAAAGCATCTGCGATTGCTTGAACTGAAAATGGATTTACGGTAGTTCTTGCCCCAATCCATAATACATCAACACCTGCCTTGAGACATGCTTCTACATGCTTTGAATCTGCAACTTCGGTTGTAATTTTGAAGCCGTATTCTTCTTTAATTTTTTTCAACCATTCGAGAGCTATATGCCCTTTTCCTTCGAATGTATTTGGTCTCGTTCTAGGTTTCCACACACCAGCGCGAAAAATAACATGTTTGAAGTTCTTGAAAATTCCTGCTGCAGTTTCCTCCAATTGCTTTGGACTTTCAGCACTGCAAGGCCCAAAGAAGTAATAGGGTCTTTCTTCTCCCAACCAATCTTGAAAACGCTCTAAATTTAATTTTTCTGTCATCTTAACAATTAAACAGCTCTTGAAAGCCAATAAAAGCTTCTACAATATTTCTTTCAATTCAATTAATGAATGTATAACAAAAGTTGCTTCTTTTATATTTTCCTTATTGCAAAAGTATATTTGATCCATTCCAACATTCCTTGCACCTATCACATCCGGTCCATAATCATCGCCAATCATTAAGCTATTCTCTGATTTTGATTTTGCCTGATTCATCGCATACTCAAATATTCTAGAATCCGGTTTCCGATATCCAAAACCATCCGAAACAATTACCTGATCAAAATATTTTTCAATTCCACTATGAATCAATTTAGTTTGTTGAGCTTCAATAAACCCGTTGGTAATTATATGCAATTTATAGTTAGGCGAGAGGTATTCCAATACCTCAACAGCTCCCGATATTAAAGTTTTTTCTTTTGAACAAGAGACCACATAATCATTGTTAAATTTCAATGCTTCTTCTTCATCATCTAATCCAAATTCTAGAAATGTTTGATGATATCGCTGTAGTCTTAATTCATTTTTAGATACCATGCCTTTTCTATAATCATCCCATAATTTATGATTATTCAGTTTGTATGCGTTTAAGAATTCTTGCTTTCCTACACCAAGAATTTCTTCTAGGCCTTTTTCATCAAAAAGTCTGTAAATAGTTCTTGAAGAGTTCGCTTCAAAATCCCAAAGGGTTCGGTCCAAGTCGAAAAATATATGCTTATACCTATTATGCATCCTTAAATTGGATTGTAATTGCTGTTAACAGCAAAGACCAAATGAATATTGAACTTATAAAAATTGGGATCGTCCTCTTTTGCTTACCAAAATAATTAGAAGCAATTAAGGCCCCAATCGGAATTCCTATTAATGATGGAGTTAAAAGTGCCAGCCCGATTAATCCATATTTCATTTTTATCTTCACGATAATTCGATTTCTATAATTAAACTTTGACTTTACTTTAGCTTTTCTGTACGACATTCTATTTATCCAATTTTTAATCCATTTTCCAAAAAAGAAAAAAGATAAGAATCCAAATATACCTCCCAGTGTTGTAATGATTATAGTGGAATAAAAGCCATAACCGGCATATATAGTAGCAGAAGGTGCAAGAAAAAATTTTGTAGCACTAAAAAAAAATAATCCCGCTATTTTAAAAAATTCAACCATCTAATCTTTTGATCCAAATGCCAAATCCCCAGCATCTCCAAGTCCAGGAACTATATAGGATTGAGCAGTCATTTCTTGATCAACAGCACCTATCCAAATCGTATGATTAACAGCTAGGTTTTTCTTAGTTTACTCTAATCCTTCAGCACTAGCAATCAATGAAACAATGTGACAGTGTTTTGGCTTTCCTTTTTCTAATAAAGCCTTGTAGGCTAATACCATAGAAGAACCAGTTGCTAACATAGGGTCAGATAAAATAACAATCCTTCCT
>CAYPJC010000290.1:0-3495 GCA_964410855.1 uncultured Flavobacteriales bacterium
GAGTTTGTTCTATCGTTACAGTTAAGAGCTTAGTAGAGTCAACATATTCTTTCTTTATTTTTATTTCAGGATGACCAGCCTTTAAGAACCATTGATTGAAGAACCAATTTAAATCTTGGCCTGACAGTTCTTCAAATGCCAATCGAAGATTATGGATTTCTACAGATTTGAATTCATTCGTCTTAAGGTATAAAGCAAGTGCATCAAAAAATGCATCATCGCCAACTTGATTTCTTAACATGTGTAATACTCTTCCTCCCTTCTGATAAGAGTGCGCATCAAACATTTCCATTCGACCTCCATAATTGAATCGGATTAGCACTTCTTTGTTTACTCTGGAGGAATTAAAATAGACTCTTTGGTCTTGCAGACCACCTAAATCAGCTTCATCCTTCCCATATTTAAACTCGTTCCACAAGTATGAACCATAAGTTGCAAAAGATTCATTTAAAGGCAAATTTGACCAAGATTCACAAGTTACCAAATCACCAAACCAATGATGTACTAATTCGTGTGCAACAATATCTTCAGCAGCATTATCGACTAGGAAACGATCATTTCCTTGAATAAAGTCACCAAAAATAACGGCGCCGGTATTTTCCATAGCACCTGAAACGTAGTCGCGAACAACTATTTGATGATACTTATCCCAAGGGTAATCATAGCCAAATTTTGTAGAAAAGAACTCTAACATTTCTGGGGTATTTGGATAAATATCTCTGGCAAATTCTTCATACTCCGGCTCAACATAATAATGAACTGGCTTTCCTCTCCACTCATCTTTTACTATTGCAAATTCTCCAACAGCCATCATAAAAAGATAGGGTGCATGAGCCAATGTTTGTTGCCAATAATCTGTTCGGCTGCCATCTTCATTTTCTGTTTGAAAAATTAATGCTCCATTGGAGAGCGTTTTATAGATAGAATCTACTGTAATGTAAATTTCTTGAGTAGTTTTTTCGTTGGGAGAGTCAATTGTTGGAAACCAGCATGAGCTAGCTTCTGTTTCTCCTTGGGTCCAAATTTGTTTGGGCTTTTTTGGATTACTTCCATCATTATTAATAAAATAAAGACCTTTATCGCTAGTTATAGCGGCGCTGCCTCCCTCCTTTAATTTATTAGGCATGGCAGTGTAATCTATAAAAAGTTGGTAGGTGTCTTTTCGAGTATATTTTTTATTTAGCTGTATTTTTAATAATAGACTGTCATAACTGTAGTTCAAGGGAGTCTTTTTTCCAATCTTATCAAGCAAAGCAATCTCGTGAATTTGAAATCCTTTTGCATCTAAGGTTACCGTATCAGTAGGAAAATAATAGGGCTTTAAACTCAAAGTAGCTTTGCCGTATAAAAAAGCACTGTCCCAATTAAAAGAAACTTCAAGCTTTGTATGTAATAAATCAGTAAGTCTTGTTTCTGAAGCTCTATATATATTTCTAGGGCTATCAGAGTCCACTTCAATGGTATCAAGCTCTATAAGGGTTTGGTCAGCAATTATAGGCTTTGAGTTACTACATGCCTGAATGATGCTTGCAAACACTAAAGCATATATAATTGGCAGTGGCTTTTTCATAATTTCTTTAATTGAGTTTCAAACGTCGTAAAATTCTGAATAGAATCAAATTGAAAGACATCTAAACTGTATATTTGTTTCATATGAGTGAGTTAAAAGTAAAAATTGAAGGCGGAAGTGAGCATACCGTTCATCCTATTTCTGACAGTTTATTTCAACTAGACGGACAAGATAAAAACCTAGATTTAATTCGATTAAAAGATGGGAAATACAACCTCATTTTGAATAAGAAGTCCTATAATGTTGATATTGTTGATGCTGATTTTGATTTGAAAACATTCACCATATCAGTCAATGGTAATGATTATAACCTTCAAGTGGAAGATCGGTTTGACTTGTTATTACATCAATTGGGTATGGACGATTTGAAGACTACTGGAATTAGCGACTTGAAAGCTCCAATGCCTGGCTTAGTTCTTTCTATTTCTGTTGAAGAAGGCCAAGAAGTCAAAGAAGGGGAGTCATTAATAGTTTTAGAGGCAATGAAAATGGAGAATGTACTAAAGGCGCCTAGTGATGTAACTATAAAAAAAATAGCAGTAAAACCTTCTGAAGCCGTCGAAAAAAACCAATTACTTGTTGAATTCGAAGCATAAATTGGCTTGTTAAAATCGAATATCAACTATAGGTAAGTCAGCCTTAATTCTCACTTTTTAATGTGACTCGCTATTTGCCAATCTAACTAGCTCTAATTCTTCTATTAGTAAGAGCTAATCTACAAAGCAACCGAAAGAATTAAAGTTGTAAACGGTAATTACTGTCTCTATATCATTCCCGTGGTCTATAACACTTTGATTAGCTCTTCCAATTATTAAGTCGAATCCATCTGTTTTTGGAGCCTCTCCACCATTATTTAACCCACTATAATAACTACTTGGAATAGTATATTTCCCATTATCAGGAACAGAAACTTCAAGTATAGGGAAAGAAGTCGGACCATTTGCATTATATTCTCGCGGAATTAAAACAATATAAACTTCACCTAATGAATTACTCGGATCAGCATTCCATGTTAAGCTTAGATCTTGACTTTGATCTATCTGATCGGTTGGTTGATTAAAGCTTACATTAAATAATTCAGGATTATATAAAGAATGCTGAAAACTACCAACGGCACTTCCAACAACATTAATTGAGATTGAATCGCCAAACCAATTTAAATTAGTTGAATTATTGGTGATGTCAATATCCGATTCATGGTAAGAATTGTTAACAACAGGAATTGAGAGCGATTCAACAGAAAATGCACTTACGGGAGAAGGTAATGAATTTAAAGAATTTCTAAAAACTCCTTTGGAAATCATGTGCGTTGATATTCCATCGATTCGAGCCCCATAAATTATAATATCATTTTCTTGACCTACAAAAATTGGATTTGTAAGGCCCCCGAATAAACCTAAAGGGGAATCATTCGATTCTGCTTTCTCAGTTAAAGCATTTGGCTCATCCTTTTCACATGAGGCAAAAAGCACCAAAAAGCTGATGATACATAAATTTTTCATCATATTCTTTTTTTTTGAGGAAAATTATATTTCAAATGTAGCAAAAAATGTTGCCTTCAATAATAATTTATTGAGACTTTATCTATCTATCTATCTATCAGTGTGTTATTTTTAATCGTTTAATCTGCCCATATCTAAACAAATTGATAGGTTAAGTTGATTTCTTCTGCTAGGGTTAGGGTAAACAGAAAACGACTGAATGGGGTTGTTGCGTTCTGTAATTCCTATTACTGGAGTTACAACCTGAGCTCGGGATAAAACAAAAAACTAAACGTCTAAAAATCAGATCGTCATTGCGAAAATTATAAACGTTAGTGCAATAATTTAAAGCAATCTCACCCTTAAACTGAGATTGCTTCTTCATTCCGTTGCACTCCACTCATCGCAATGACACAGTTTATTAATTTTTAGAACAATAATAAA
>CAYPJC010000291.1:0-3493 GCA_964410855.1 uncultured Flavobacteriales bacterium
TTAAAGAGGGATGGAAAACAGATAGAGGGATTATTTATGTTATTTATGGTAAACCGACTACTGTATATATAACGATTAATAAAGAAACTTGGATTTACGGTGAAGAGAACAACATCCTTTCTGTTAAATTTGATTTTAATAAAAGTGATGACTTTAGAAGCAATAATGCTTACAAATTAGTTAGAAACATTGACTACAAAAACAACTGGTATAGAGCCGTTGATATGTGGCGTCAAGCAAAAATATATTAATGGCAATAGAAAACTACATTTTTGGTATGCACCCTGTATTGGAGGCAATTAAAGAAAATAAAGAAATTGATAAAGTGCTAGTTCAATCAGATTTGAGAGGACCTCATGTAACAGAACTAAGAAACCTACTTAAAGAACACAAAATAAGCAGCCAGAATCTACCTTTAATTAGACTAAATCATTTGTGTAAAAAACCACATCAAGGAGTTGTTGCTTATATATCTCCTATTAGCTTTCAACCATTTGAAGAGGTTCTTACAAAAGCATTTGAGTCTGGAAAGACCCCTTTGTTTTTGGTTTTAGATCGAATTAGTGATGTTGGTAATTTTGGTGCAATCTGTAGAACGGCGGAATGCACAGGAGTCGATGGAATTATTATTCCTGTAAAAGGCTCAGCTCAAGTAAATTCCGAAGCTATTAAAAGATCCGCAGGTGCACTTTTAAAAGTTAATATATGCCGCGAAAGAGATTTAGCTGAGGTCATAAAAACAATGCAAAATTCAGGACTTCAAATTGTTGCTTGTACTGAGAAAACAAAAGGATTCATTTACGATGTTGATTTTAAACTTCCGACTGCTATAGTAATGGGTTCGGAAGAAAACGGAGTCAATTCAAATTTATATAATGGCTCAGACCATCGTGTAGCAATTCCTATGAAGGGTGAAATAGAGTCCCTTAATGTTTCTGTTTCAGCAGGAGTTATTCTCTATGAATCTGTTAGACAAAGAATGTAAGTTTTGCTTCGCTTATTAAAATCTCATAACAATCTAATCTACATGCTTTTTGCCTGTGGAATAATTCTAAGATTTTACGATTTTTGGAATTGGTCTTTAACAAATGATGAGCTGAGCACCATCGTTAGACTTCGTTATAATAGCATATCAGATCTCATAAATTATGGCATAAATACTGACGTCCATCCTGCATTTATGCAGTTATTTCTTTATGGATGGACCAAAGTTTTTGGTGACTCTGCTTTTTCTGTCAGATTACCTTCAGTCTTAACCGGCGTTGGTTCTTTATTCTTCATCTATTTCATCACCCTCAAATGGTTTAATAAAAATTCAGCTACATTAGCACTAGCTATATCTGCAACTTTATTTCCGTTTGTAATGTATAGCCAAATAGCAAGACCTTACTCAATGGGTCTTTTCCTTGTTTTGGGCTTCACCTACTATTGGATCAAATTTCAAAATAAACAAGTAAGTAGAAGAGCATCCTTGGGATTTATATTTTTTGGATTACTTGCCTTATTAACTCACTACTTTTCTGGCTTTAGCATATTTATTATGCTTTTTATAGGGCTATTTATTGTCCCTAAAAGTTCAATTGGAAAATACTTACTTTCCGGACTAGCTATTGGAGTGCTTTTTTTACCTCACCTAAATATCACATTAAATCACTTATCTATAGTTGGCTTAAGTTGGATTCCTGTGCCTGAGTCTGGATATATTTTTAGATATATCGATTATGTTTTTAATTCTTTGAGTTGGTTTAAATACCTTGTTTTCTTTCTTCCTTTTTTAGCATTATTTTCTAGTGGATTCTATTATAAAAGGAAAATTCAAATTATACTATTCCTACTTTTTATTTCCCCCTATTGGGTTGCTTACTTTTATTCTATTCACTTAGTTCCTATTTTGCAATTTTCTGTATTAATTTTTTCACTGCCATTTCTCATTTTCTTTCTTGTCTCTTTTGTATCTGTAAAAGCAAACCCTAATATTATTAAGACCTATAGTCTAGTTCTTGTTCTTGTTGGCCTCTACGCCTTACTATATAAAGTACAAATTTATCAGAAAAAGCAATTTGCAGATTTTGGAGAAGTTGCTAAAAAAATAACTGAGTGGACTGATAAATTTGGTCGTGACAATATTTTAATTTTCACCAATGGCAACAATCCAGCCTATTTAAGCTATTATTTAAATCAGTATGAAAATCCAGTAGAAGCTGAAATATCTCATTTTGATTCTATACCAAACCTAATTAGAGCAAGAGATTTAATCGATAATAGTCAGAAAGAATACGTATTACTAGCCTTTGCAAGTGGGCCTGTCCCCGCAGTTATTCATGAACGTGTAAAACAATCATATCCTTTTGTTGTAAACAAATCTAGGCAGTTCAACTCGGAAGCAATCCTATATAAACGTTCCGAGCAAAAAAGAGACTATTTATTTCAAACAGACTATAAAGAATTTGAAATAAATGATAAATGGCGAGTTTATAGGCCTCAACTTAACGATAGTGTTTATCACACAAAATATCCATCATACAAGTTAGATGGTTCGGTTGAGTATGCCATAACTTATCGGGATTCGATTAAAAACTTGATAACTGATAAAAACAGATTTATCACTGCCTCAGCATGGTTTATGGCTAAAACAATAAATAGCGCAAAACTGGTAATCTCGATTAATTATAATGGAGACGAATTACATTGGCAAAGCATAGAATTAAAAGATTATTTAAAATCAGGTGAGTGGGCTCAAGTCTTAGATGTAATTGAAATCTCAAAGAGTATTCCAGAAAATGCAGAAGTTTCTTTCTTTTTTTGGAATCCAAATAATGATGAAATGTATATAGATGATTTTAAGATTACTAATTTTACCGATAGTGACTATAACTATTATGACTTCCTAAGGTAATGCTATATAAATTTCTAAAATTCATATTGAAGCGCAGCATAGTTGCTCATTATCTAGACATTAAAGGTATTGGGTTCAGTACAATTCCAAAAAAGGGACCTATACTAATCGCAGCATCTCATCCAAATTCCTTTTTAGATGCAATTATTCTTGTTGTTCTACTAAACAGACCTTTGCATTTCTTAGCAAGATCGGATGTATTTAAAAGTGGTTGGGCCAACTTCATATTGCGACATTTAAACCTAATACCAATCTATCGACTTCAAGAAGGATCAGAAAACCTTAGTAAAAACGAACAAACATTTGATGAATGCAATAAAATTTTAGAAGAAGGTGGGGCTATTTTAATCTTCGCAGAAGGTTTAAGTGTAATTGATTTAAAGCTAAGGCCATTAAAAAAAGGTTTAGCAAGAATTGCTTTTGGTTTTGCAGAAAATACCAATTTTTCAGGCAAATGCAAAATTGTTCCTGTCGCAATTAATTACGATAGGCCTACAGAGTTTAGAAGTAAAATTCTAGTTGGTGTCGGAGAAATATTTAAAAAAAACTTAATTCAAGACATGGATCTTAGACTTCTATCTGAAAAAAAAGCATTAG
>CAYPJC010000292.1:0-3435 GCA_964410855.1 uncultured Flavobacteriales bacterium
TTCTTTCAAAGATACAATAATAATACGTCATAATATAATTAACTTAACACTAGTTAGCATTTAACAAATACAAAAAAAGGGATGGCAGTTTGCCATCCCTTTTTTTGTGTCAAGGAATTCATGAATTCCCTTAAATCACAAAGAGGCGACCTTGCGACCACCTCTTTGCTTCAATTACTAACCAATTAACAAGTCTACTACCTCTTGTTAATACAAATATAACACGATTTTTATATATTCTGCTATTTTTAAGAATTTTTAATAGTAGGGGAATTATACCTCGTAACTAATTTACTGTTCTCTTAAATTGTAACTACCTAAAATCACAAAAAGGCGACCTTGCGACCACCTCTTTGCTTCAATTACTAACCAATTAACAAGTCTACTACCTCTTGTTAAGGCAAATGTAATACATTTTTTCATAATACAGTAAATTATAATTTACTATGCGCGCATAGTATGTGGTTATTTTTGCTATTTTTGAGTAAACAAGTGATAAAAATGAAACCAAAAGAAACAATAGATTATCACATTAAACTCTTATGGCACTCCATTTCAAACATCTACAACAGGATTGCTCAGGATTTCGAACTGACTCAAACGACGGGATATGTTTTGTTAAATATTGATAAAGATGGAACACCTGCTACAAGTATTGCACCTCTAATGGGAATGAAAGCCACTAGTTTAAGTAGAGTTTTAAGAAATATGGAAGATGAGGATCTAATTTGCAGAAAAAAAGAGCCTAGTGATAAACGCCTCGTAAAAATTTACCTTACTGCTAAAGGTGAACTAAAAAAAGAAATTGCAAAAAAGGTTGTGGTGGACTTTAATGAATTTATAATCAGCAGACTAAGTAAAAAAGACTTAGACAACTATTTTAAGTTCATGAATTCTATCAACGAAATAACTGAAGAGTATAAACAAATAAAATTGGTCTAAATGAGCAAAAGAAGAATTAAGAAAATTGCCATATTAGGTTCTGGCGTAATGGGCTCCCAAATTGCCTGCCACTTCGCTAATATTGGTTTAGAAGTACTTCTCCTAGATATTAT
Source organism: uncultured Flavobacteriales bacterium (assembly GCA_964410855.1). Classification (GTDB taxonomy): domain Bacteria; phylum Bacteroidota; class Bacteroidia; order Flavobacteriales_E; family Vicingaceae; genus JAVJQS01. Next base: position 1,056 of record CAYPJC010000292.1, read on the forward strand.
ACCTAGAGAATTATTAGAGAAGGAGAAAAAGCAAGGACTTACCTTAGAAAGCAAAACAGTTAGAAACAGAATAGTAAATACTTCTTTAATTGATGCTATAAAAAGCAAGCCTTCTCCCCTATATTCTAAAAAATATGCCAACAGAATTACCACTGGAAATTTTGAAGATGATTTAGAAAAAATCAAAGATTCTGACTGGACAATTGAGGTGGTAGTTGAGCGATTAGACATTAAGAAACAAGTTTTTGAAAAAATAGAAAAGTATAGAAAGAAAGGAACAATTATCTCTTCAAATACTTCAGGTATTCCGATTGAATCAATGCTTGAAGGCAGGTCTGAAGATTTTAAGAGTCACTTTTTAGGAACTCACTTCTTTAATCCTCCAAGATATTTAGAGCTATTAGAAATTATTCCTAGCCCAAAAACAGATAAAAATATAATTGATTTTCTATTGGATTATGCACATCGATATTTAGGCAAGAAAACAGTTTTATGTAAAGACACGCCTGCATTTATTGCAAACCGCATTGGAGTATTCTCTATTATGTCTCTTTTTCATACTGTAAAGGAAATGGGGTTAAAAATAGAAGAAGTTGATAAACTTACCGGACCCATTTTAGGCAGACCAAAATCAGCTACTTTCAGAACATGCGATGTTGTTGGATTAGACACATTGGTTCATGTTGCCAATGGTGTAAAGGATAACTGCCCCAATGATGAACAAATAGAGGCCTTCAATATTCCTGACTATGTTCAAAAAATGGTAGACAATAATTGGCTTGGATCTAAAAGCAGTCAAGGCTTCTACAAGAAAATTAAAGATAAAGATGGAAAGAGCAAAATTTTATCGATTGACCTAAATACCTTGGATTATAGGGAACAAGAAAAAGTTAAATTCGACTCAATTGGAAAGGCAAGAGAAGTAGAAGATGTTCGAGAAAAGACAAGAATATTAGTCAATCATGCTGATAAAGGAGGGGATTTTTATAGAAAGACATTCTATAGCCTTTTTGCATATGTCAGCTTTAGAATACCAGAAATATCTGATGAGCTATTTAGAATAGATGACGGGATGAGAGCTGGTTTTGGATGGCAACTAGGGCCTTTCGAAGCATGGGATGCACTTGGTGTTGCTGAAACAATCGATAAAATGAAAGCAAGCGGCAAAAAAATTGACTCCTGGGTTGAAGAAATGCTAGGAAATGGATTTAATAGCTTTTATAAAGTTGAAAAAGGAGTTAAAAAGTATTACGACAGAAACACCAAATCATATCAAATTATTCCTGGAACCGAAGGACTGGTGATTTTAGAAAATTTAAAAGAAGAACACACCATTTGGAGCAATAAAGGAACAAGCATTGTTGATTTGGGAGATGGGATTCTAAATCTAGAATTTCATACCAAGATGAACACCATAGGTGCTGAAGTAATACAAGGCATCAATAAAGCAATTGATCTAGCGGTGTCTGATTATGAAGGCCTTGTTATATCTAATAATGGCCAAAATTTTTCAGTTGGAGCTGATGTGGGTATGATTTTTATGATGGCTGTTGAGCAAGAATACGATGAGCTTTCTTTTGCTATTAAGCAATTTCAAAACACCATGATGCGGGTAAGGTATTCTTCAATTCCAGTGGTGGTTGCTACGCATCAAATGGCTCTAGGAGGAGCTTGTGAATTATCCATGCATGCCGACAAAGTAATTGCACATGCTGAAACCTATATGGGTTTAGTAGAGTTTGGAGTAGGCGTTATACCAGGAGGCGGAGGCTCTAAAGAATTCGCATTAAGGCTATCTGATGGTTTTAGAGAAGGAGATATTCGAGTAAATAACTTTAGAGAAAAGTTTTTGACTATAGGTCAAGCTAAAGTTGCCACTTCAGCCATTGAGGCATTTGAATTTGGTTACTTACGCTATGGTACTGATGAAATTGTCATGAATCGTGAATTACAATTGACTCGATCTAAGGAAGCTGTAAAAACTCTAATCCAAAATGGTTATTCACAGCCATCGGAGCGAAATGATATTATGGTTCTAGGAAATGAAGCATTAGGCCTTGTATATGTTGGAGCAAATTCAATGAAGAGTGGGAATTATATTTCAGAACATGACCAATTAATTTCAGAAAAACTCGGTTATGTAATTGCAGGAGGTAATCTTTCTGAACCTTCTCTTGTTTCAGAAAGGTATTTACTTGATCTAGAAAGAAAGGCTTTTGTTGAGCTGTGCAGCACAAAAAAAACACTAGAAAGATTGAAAAGCATGATTACCAAAGGAAAAGTGTTGAGGAATTAGGAGTGGAGAGTGGAGAGTTGGGAGTGGAGAGTTGAGAGTTTGGAGTTTGGAGTGGAGAGTGAAGAGTTTTGAGTGGAGAGTTTT
>CAYPJC010000293.1:0-3433 GCA_964410855.1 uncultured Flavobacteriales bacterium
AGCATAACAAAAGATACCTGTGCGAAAATATTGTTTTCAAAGCTTAAACTAAAGAATCTAGAAACCCATAAGAAAAGTAGCGCACCAAAAATGGCAAAAGGGGTTCCTAATAAAATAGAAAGTGGGAGACTCCAACTTTCGTATTGTGCTGCTAAAATCAAGAATACAAATAGCAATGAAAAAGTTAAAATAATTCCTAAAGATCCCGAAGCTTGATCTTCTTGAAATGACATAGCGTTCCATGAGGTAGTCATATCCTTGGGTAAAACTTCATCTGCCACTTCTTTTAAGGCATCCATAGCTTGTGTTGAGGTGTATCCCGGGGCAGGCCCACCCGTAACTTCTACCGATCTATAAAGATTAAAACGGGTAGTGTAATCAGGACCTGAAATGGGTCTTACTTTCGCTAGTGTTGAAAGAGGAACCATCTCTCCTTTATTATTTTTGATGAAGAAGTTTTCGATTTGAGTTTCATCTACTCGATACTCACTCTCTGCTTGCACATAAGTTTTATATAATCTACCAAAACGAGTAAAATCATTCACATAAGCACCACCCATAAATGCTCCAATGGTGGTATAAAGGTCATTTAAAGAAACGCCTAGTTTAAGTGCCTTTTCTTTATCAATATCCATGAATCTTTGAGGTACTGAGCTTTGGAAGGTGGTAAATGCTTTTCCAATTTCAGGTCTAGCATTGGCCGCTTTAATAAATCTATTGGTGTTTTCTGCTAAATACTCTGGAGTATTACCTGCTTTATCCTGCAGCATAATACTAAAACCCGAACCATTTCCTAAACCTGGAATTGCAGGAGGACCAAAAGCAAAGGCTTGTGCGCCTTTTATTTTTTGAGCTAATTTTATATTGATGGCATCAATAATTTCTTTAACCGTTCTATCTCTAGCGCCCCAATCACTCAGGGTAACAAACATAAACCCATTATTGGTTGCCATAGAGCCAGATAGCATGCTATATCCTGTTGCATTGGTCACATACTCAATCTCTGGAATATCTAATAGTATAGTCTCTACTTTGCCAGCTATTTCATCAGTTCGTTGAAGAGAAGATGCATTGGGTAATTGAATATTTACATAAAAATAGCCCATATCTTCTTCGGGAATAAAACCGCCTGGGACTAATTTGCCAATAATGCCTGCACCAATAGTGAGTACAATAATAAATATGACACTTCTTTTTAATTTTCTTGCGATGATGTTAGTCATATTCATATAACTATCAGTTGACTTATCAAGCCATTTATTAAAACCACCAAAAAACTTGCCTAATAAACCACCATAAGGCTTAGGTTCTTTCAATAAAATGGAGCAAAGGGCTGGACTTAATGTCAATGCATTTACTGAAGAAACAATTACAGAAACGACAATAGTGATTGCAAACTGTTGGTAGAGTAATCCGGTGATTCCTGCCATTCCGGCTACAGGAATAAACACAGCAATTAAAACCAATGTAGTGGCAATAATTGGTGCTGTTACTTTTCGCATGGCATCTAGTGTAGCTTCCTTAGGTTTCATGCCAGAAGCTATGTTTACTTGAACTGCTTCAACAACAACAATGGCATCATCTACCACAATTCCAATGGCAAGCACCAACCCTAAGAGTGATAAAACATTAATGGTAAACCCAAGAGCTGGAAAAAACATGAATGCTCCAATTAATGAAACGGGGATTGCAAGGGTAGGAATAAGAGTTGCCCTCCAATCTTGAATAAATATGAACACGACTAGTATTACTAGTAATAAGGCGATAATTAGGGTGATAATAATATCCCTAATCCCTGCAGTAATTGGAAGTGTTGAGTCTAAAGAAATATCATATCTCATTCCGTCAGGAAATTCTTTAGCCATTTCAAGCATCTCACTTTTAACCTTAGCGGCTAATTCAACAGCGTTGGAGCCAGGTGCTTGGTACAGGGCAACAATAGCCGCTGACTTAGGAATAGAATCTCTTCCTTCTAAATTAACCCCTAATCGAGGAATCATACTGTAGGTTTCTACACCAAGATTCACTCTTGCGATATCACCTATTTTAACTTGAGAGCCATCTTGCATTGTTCGTACAACAATCTCTTCAAATGATTCTGCCGAATTAAAACGTTCAGGTAAGCGAACAGTGTAGGTAAATTCTGTTCCAGGAGGAGCAGGCTCGGCTCCAAATTTTCCGCCGGGAACAATCATATTTTGTTGGTCAATGGCATCTATAATTTCAGGAACGGTTATTCCTAGAACTGCCAATCTATCAGGTTTTACCCAAATTCTCATGGAATAATTAGCAGAGCCCATAATGTCCACCCTTCCAATTCCAGGAACTCGAGCTAATCTATCTTTAATGTTAATAAGACCATAATTTCCAAGAAAATCTTGATTATCATGACTTTTATTAATGGTAGTCAAAGAGATTAACATTAAGATATTCGGTAAGGATTTCTTAGTCGTTACTCCATACTTAGTAACCGCTTGTGGAAGTTTTGCTGTAGCTGCTGAAACTCTATTTTGAGCCAAAACGGTATTCATATCTGGGTCAGTGCCAACATCAAAAGACACTTGAACTACCATGGTGCCATCATTCGAATTGGTAGACTTCATGTAAATCATGTTGTCTACCCCATTCATTTCCTGTTCAATTGGTGTGGCAACCGATTCCTCTACATTCAATGCATTGGCACCTGTATAAGCGGCTCTAACTTCAACCATAGGTGGCGTTAGATTAGGGTATTGCTCAATAGCCAAACCTATTACTGAAACCGATCCAACTATAACAATGATAATTGCAATGACCATTGCAACGATTGGACGATGTACGAAAAAATTTCCCTTATTTCCCTCCATTACTTATTTCCTGAAGTTTTACTTTCAAATTGAATTACTTCAGGCTTTACTACTACTCCGGGAAAAACTTGCTGTAAAGCGTCAATAACAACTTTTTCATTATCATTTATGCCATCGGAAATAATAGCAAGGTCTCCAATTTTGGAAGTTACTTCTACGCCCCTTTGCTCCACTTTATTAGAGTCATTTACTACAAATACGGAGTACTTGCCTTGTAATTCAATTAAACATCTTTGCGGGATTACTTTGGCATTTTTAGCAACACCCAATTGCAATCTTACTTTTGCATATAAACCGGGTCTTAACAATCGGTTTGGATTTGGGAAACTAGCTTGAATAAGCAAAGAGCCAGTTGTTGAATTTATTTGGTTGTTGACAAAGTCAATACTTCCTTTATGTTCATAAAGGCTTCCATCGCCTAGAATAAGTTCTATATTGGGTTTTAATTTACCCTCTTCAATTTCTTTTCTTGATTCTTCAGCAGTATTATTTTTTTGATAAGTCCTAGCCAACTGTAAATACTTGTTCTCAGAAATAGAGAATTGAACTCTAACCGTATCAATTCTTGAAATGGTATTTAGAATTAC
>CAYPJC010000294.1:0-3099 GCA_964410855.1 uncultured Flavobacteriales bacterium
TTAATCTTTTAGCAAGTGCAATTTGTTTTTTATAAATGCAACTGATTTTAATATTGAATCGTCAATAGCTAATATAACATATAGCTTGCTTGATGAAAGGTTTTTTTGTTACTTTACCTTTCGCTTTTTTTGAAGGCTGTTGTCAATTAATACACCATTATCGATGAAAAAATATATAAAACAACTTTTTGGGGCTTTTACTTTATTAAGTATCTCACTTTCTAGTATTGCTCAGCCTGCATCTGAAGTTTGGGCCGGTGGAGAAATTACTGTTGATTTTGCAGGAAACCCAAATGCTCCTTGTGATGGAGTGCTTCCCTATTATTTTACTTTAAAGTTTTACAGAGACTGCACCCCTCAATTACAAGATGAAAAAACAATTTATGCTTGGTCTAAGAGCAATAATAATTACTTGCAAGCCATCACCTTAAATAAAACTACAGACAGAGGAGAAATAGCAAACCTTTGCATTAAAGATGACCCTGTATGTACGGTTGGAAGATGGTACACTACTAGAAATCCGGTTAATTTACCTTTTCCTGCTAATGATTGGAGGATTTTTTATGGAACAATCCCTCCTATAGCTATAGGAGGAATTGCAGCCGGAGTTGCTGGCAGGCGTTATAATTCTCCAGCCAATGACAATCATGAAGCTGGACAGACATTTTATATTGAAACCACACTTCGAAATTTAAAATACTGTGGTAAGGTTACGGGAGTAAATCCACACGATATAACGGATACTATTACAAGAATGAATGTACCTTTTAATTCTACGGCAAGATGGATTACTCCTGATATTGTAGAAACATTTTGTGATGGCAAAGCTTATGAATATAAACTCCCTATAGTTGATGATGATGCTTATACTATTAATTTAAATACATACTATCCAAATCCGAACCCGAATGATACTTTTGTAATAAAAGATTCTCTTAGTTACAAATATAGTGGTGCCCTTAGAAGATACGGCTTTTCAGTCAAATATTTAAGTTCAGATGGATACAATTCTTCTACCCCTTTCCCGTCTTCTACTCCAATTACATTAGATCCTGTAACAGGAGTTATGAAGTTTACTCCTAGCTTACCGCTTGGGCAAAGCTCTTTTGTGGGTGCATTTAATTTTGTGATAACCGAATGGCGAACATTATATAAAATTGAGAGAAAATGCCTTGATCCTAATGGATGTGCACTGCCAAGCGACGAATCAGATGTCCTTGTAAAAGTGGAGAGCAGTGCAATTGCAACCACTAATCGTCAAATGCGATTTGTCATCGATAAAAAGTGCAACAACCGCCTTCCTGATTTTGAATCTGATATTTACAATGTAGATGAAGATGCATGGGAATTTGATTGTGCTGATACTACATTAGATTTTAAAATGACTGAACCCATGTTAATTAGAACTGCCTTGGCCGATCCAAAGTGGCTTAGCATGTATCGAGGAAAACCTGGTCAACCACAGGATGACGATGCCATTGGAATTGACTACATAGAACCCTTAAATAGTAATGCACTTGAAGAATTTACTCGCTTCAGAGTTCATCTATTTAAACCAATTGGGCCAGGGAATTACACCTTGTTTCCAAAGCCAAACAAACAACCCGAAGGAATTAAAAATCGTTGTGGATTCGCCTTAGAAGAGAACTCCGTTGACATTCCAGTATATGTTAATACCGATTACACTTACCTTTTCGGAGATCCAGACTTAGTCGATCTATTAGAATTTTGTCATCCAGCTGATCTTCCTTTCAGAGTAGACGCTTTGCAAGGACAAGGTAAGCTTGCAGAAGTGGCCTATCTATTTACTTGGGCCTTTGTTGAGTTTGATGCTTCAGCCAAAAGAGATTCCTTCTACAGGCCAGAAAGTAAGTATGAAATTGTAGTTCCTACAGATATTAATGGTGACTTAGATTTTTTAGAGGCTCAAGGAACATGGGCTGTTGGCCTAGGTCTTGATTTTGGATATACTTATAATGGAACTAAATTTGAAGCTGTTTGCTACGATGAGGATGAATTTGAAGTGCTTTTCTACCAAAATGACCCTGTAGAAATACCAGACTTTGACTTATGTACTCACGAACCTTGGCCAATAATTGATTTAGATTATACGGTAAGTATGTTCAACGCCGAGAATTTTGTTTGGACCTACTACAACGACCCCACAAATAGCTGGGATACTGTGGGGGGAACCTCTAACGATTCCAAAAAAAATTCTTTCCTTATTGTTGCAAGTTTTGCCTCAGGTTTGGGTCAACCTTTCATTATAACTTCAGAAGTTGAGTTGGAAGCGGGTAAATGTTTTGAGAGAGATACTTTTATTGTAATGAAAACAGATGTTAGGGTTAAAATAATTCCAGAAAGAGATTCCACAATCTGCCCTGGGTTTCAATATACCCTTATTAATGATAAAACATATTTAGTGCCAGATAGTATGAGTTATCAGTGGTTCTTAAATGGAGATTCTCTAATTGGTGCAGACTCTAATTCCGTATTCATAACTAAAAAGGGTAGTTACAGGTTAGATGTTTTAAAAACAACAGAAAATAGCAGCTGTATGGGGTCTGATTCCGTTTTTATTAACATTGCTGATTCCTTAGGAGTACCAGAGCCAGTTTGTACTCAGGTAACATTTAAAGATGGAGATGTTGAACAAACATTCTTTATTCCAGCATTAGATGGAGGCGAAGATTTTGACGTAAGAGAAGTAAACTCATTCGGAATTGAAGGTCCGTGGGAAAAGCCAAATCAAGGGGCACTTGAACATATGACGAGAGGAAATCAATTGCGATTAGAAGTACGAGGCATTAATACGGAAGTTCCCGAAGACTCCCCCTGCCGTTACGGTCCAATTGGTATTGCAGAAGCTTGCAATGCAGTTGTTAAACCTGTAAATGTATTTACTCCTAATGGCGATGGAATTAATGAGTTGCTTCGATTTGACTTGTTAGAAGTGTATCCTGGAAGTCCATTGCAAATTTTTAATCGATGGGGTGAACTTATCTATGAGACTGATAGTTATGAAAATGACTGGGATGGAGAAGATTTCAATGAAGGAACCTATTTCTATATTTTAGACGTCAATGACGAATCACAAGG
>CAYPJC010000294.1:3119-3396 GCA_964410855.1 uncultured Flavobacteriales bacterium
ACTAAGATAACCAATAATTCACTTTTTTCAAATTACTTAAGCCCTTCTTATTGAGGGGCTTTTGTATATTTGCAATCCTAAAAATAATTTTCTTGAGAGTAATAGAAAGGCTAATAAATACCGACAAAACACTATTTTCATTTGAAATCTTGCCTCCATTAAAAGGCAAGAGCATTCAATCAATTTACGATGGGATAGATCCACTTGTAGAATTTAATCCTGCATTTGTTAACGTTACCTATCATAGAGAGGAATTCATTTATAAAAAAAGGGAGAA
>CAYPJC010000295.1:0-3390 GCA_964410855.1 uncultured Flavobacteriales bacterium
ATAAATATTTATCATACCACAATATGCCCTAGTTTTATCCTCTTTTACATAAGAAGTCTTCCAAATTGCATGATTATTATCAAAGTCAAATACATTTGATTGCATCTGAAAGAGCATAATATCTCCCCCAATCTTAATTTGAAACTCAAACTCTCCCCCATCAGTGAAGCTTAGCAAAACAGACTCATCAAATGATTTTGCTTCCTTTTCTAGATCTTCAATTATTTTTTTCGATATTGCCCTAAAATGCTCAAAAGTCTCTAAGGTATTCCGATATATCTTTTGCTTAATTGAAGCCTTGTTCCTTACAGTTTCAACAATTTTTTCAAAGTCTTTATTCTTTCCCATTTTAATAAGCTTTAGCAAAAATTACCCGTTGTTTTGATGGTTTACCACTAATAATGCATTTCCCTTCTTCCGGTTTTGATAAAAAAGGTATGCATCTTATTGTAGCTTTCGTTTCTTTTTTTATTATGTCTTCTGTTTCAGAGGTTCCATCCCAATGAGCATATATAAAGCCTCCTTTCTTTTCCAATACATCTTTAAATTCTGAATAGGAATCAACTTTTTGAGAATTTTCTTCCCTAAAATCAATTGATTTTTGATGCAAGTTTTCCTGAATATTTTCAAGAAGGTGTTCAATCTTATTGGCTATATCCTGCTGCTCGTATATTTTCTTTTCAAGGGTATCTCGTCGAGCAACTTCAATATTGCCTGATTCAATATCTCTCATTCCCATAGCTAATCGAATAGGAACACCTTTAAATTCATATTCTGCAAATTTCCATCCGGGCTTATGAGTATCTCTATCATCTAATTTTACCGATATTCCTTTTTCCTCAAGCTTGGCTTTAATCTCTTTTAACCTCTCAACAACAGTTTCTCGCTGCTCATCACCTTTATAAATTGGAACCATAACCACTTGAAAAGGAGCCAATTTTGGTGGCAATACCAATCCATTGTCGTCTGAATGCGTCATAATTAAAGCACCCATCAAACGAGTAGAAACACCCCATGAACTAGCCCAAACGAATTCTTGTTTTCCTTCTTTCGTGGTGTATTTTACATCAAAAGCTTTAGCAAAATTCTGACCTAAAAAATGCGATGTACCTGCTTGCAAGGCTTTACCATCTTGCATCAATGCTTCAATGCAATAAGTATCTAAAGCACCTGCAAATCTTTCACTTTCAGACTTTACCCCTTTTATTACGGGCATAGCCATAAATTCTTCTGCAAATTTTGAATAGATATCTAATATCATTTTTGTTTCAGAAATAGCTTCATCTTTTGTGGCGTGAGCTGTATGTCCTTCTTGCCATAAAAACTCTGTAGTTCTTAAGAAAAGCCTTGTACGCATTTCCCAACGAACTACATTTACCCATTGATTAACCAAAATAGGTAAATCCCGATAAGACTGAATCCACCCTCTATAGGTATTCCAGATTATTGCTTCCGAAGTAGGCCTTACAATTAATTCCTCTTCTAGTTTAGCTTCAGGATCAACCATCAACTTCCCTTCATTATCAGGATCATTTTTTAATCTATAATGGGTTACAACTGCACATTCCTTCGCAAATCCTTCTGCATTTTTTTCTTCTGCTTCGAATAAACTTTTAGGAACAAACAATGGGAAATAAGCATTTTCATGACCTGTTTCTTTAAACATTTTATCCAATTGCTGTTGCATTTTTTCCCAAATCGCATAACCATAAGGTTTGATGACCATACAACCTCTAACAGCTGAGTGCTCAGCTAAGTCTGCACGATTTACAATTTCATTGTACCATTGAGAATAATCTTCTTTTCGTGTTGGAAATCCCTTTGCCATAAAAGTGGTATAAAATTTGATATTGGTATTTTAATCTTGAGAACAAAAGTATTCATTTATGTGAAGTTCAAATAGATTTAGAGACCTAAAACATCATATTATGAAATCAGCATATTATCTCTTCTTCCTAGCATTTACTTTAGTATTTCTTTCATCCTGCTCTACTTCATATACCCCTTATGCTTATGATGATATTTATTATTCTCCTTCAACTGATTCCGAAAGAGCAATTCAAAAGAACCCTAGCCAAGAATTAAATCAAGCGGATGATCTTTATTCTACCAATTCTTATGAAAATAAAAAGCAAGAACAAGATTATAACTCAAATACCTCTTCAACTAGTTATTATCCAGAAGAACAAGCCACAAATTCAAATTCAGAAATTACTAATGTATTAATTAATAATTTGAATGATTCTTCAGAAGTAGAATATTACAATGAAGATTATGCCGAGTCATTAAAAAGCATAAACTCACCTGTAAGATCAATAAATTCTTATGACCCATATCAACGCGATAGAGTAATCTATACACAAGATCCTTTCTTCTCTTCTCCAACTTATTATGGAAACAACATCAACACCTTTGGGAATTCTTTTGTTCCTAGCACAGGACTTGGAGTGGGCTGGAATTCATATTCAGGTTGGAATACAGGAATAAATGTTGGATTTGGTTATGGCTACTCTCCTTATGGCTATGGCAATTCATTCTGCGGAAATTCTTATTCACCCTATTATGGATACAATCCTTATTCTCCTTTTGGAAATCAAGGGTTTAGAAATCCTTATTCGAATGGTTATAATAATGGTTATTCCCAAGGCTTCCGAAATGGATTTAATGATGGATTTTACAACAACAATAATTTCCAGTGCAATTCACCTTTAATTAGGACAAATACACCAAGAGGAAATAGCGGTTCACCGACAGTAAGATCAAATAATCAGCCGAGACCAACAAGAGGAGGACAAAGAGATAATTCTTCTGAAACGAATGGCACTAAATCTGGCGTTCCATCAATCACGAATAATCGTCCTACAAGAAATCTCAATCAAAGAGTAATGTCTATTATTCAACCAACGTCTGTTATTCCAAATAACCCAACTATAGAAACACCAAGCCCTCAAATATTTGAATCTTCAAAGCCAACTAATTCTTATTCGCCAAGTAACCTTATTGAAAGGCCAACTAGAACAAATAATCCATACAGCCGGCCAACACAAGTTGCACCTCAACAACAAAACAGGCAACAAACTCAACCTCAAAAATCTAAACCTCAGCAACAAACTAGGCCAACAAACACTTACGAAAGAAGTAGACCAACTTATAATAGAAGTACGCCGAGCTACTCTCCACCAACACGAAGTTCTGGCGGTGGAGGTAACACTCAAAGTCGTCCAACTCAAAGAAGAAGATAGTTATTTACGATGAAATTTAAACTTGTAATAATAAGTCTGACCTTCTTGAGTCTTGGATTAAAGTCTCAAAACCTTGTAGATGCACTTCGATATTCTCGAATTAATTATCTAGGCACAGCTCGGTTTAATTCAATGGGCGGATCGTTTG
>CAYPJC010000296.1:0-1619 GCA_964410855.1 uncultured Flavobacteriales bacterium
CCAATCTTCAATAAAACAATTTAGATTAAAACCTTTACCCCACCTTTTTCAAATAGTTCTTTCAGTTCGGGAGGCCCAGAGGTTAAGCTATCTTTAAAACCTTCAAGTTCATCTAAGGTTTTAGCAGAGATCAATTCAACTACTTCATCTAAAGCCTTTGCACTTATCATGTATGGAAATTCCTGATAACAGAAACTCTCTCCATTACATAGACCGTAAATTTGGCACTCTCCATCGTCATCTAAACTTGTTTTTTTGATTAAGCACTGTTCCAACCACTTTTCCTTCGGTTCATTCGCCAACAATTCTCTTCTAACTTTAAAATCAATATTCTTCTTATAAAAAGCCTCTATATTAGCTCTTGATTCCACAGATAACGTCATCCTCATGTTTTCAGCACAGCCAAGGCATATAGCATACTCGAAAACAGTTTGTAATGGCCTATTACTATTAAAACCTTTTAAAGCTTTCTCTATTATATAAATAACACCAGGCTGCAATAGATCTATAGAACATTGAATGCACTTTGGAAATGGAGCATTTAATAAATCAGAAAAAAAAATGGGAGGAATTTCATCCCATCTACTCTCATCTTCAGTCATAGTTTTTTATAATTTCCTTGTTAGTGACATCCAACCAACTTTTTAATAGGAACAAGCATGAGTTGATACTCCTTTGAAATTTAATAATTATCTAAAACCTGTAAAAGAATCAGAAAGGAATAGAGAATGAATGATTAATCATTTTTAAGCAAGTGCGCTTTTAACCAATTTTGCAACAAGCGATCCATCAACCTTTCCTGCCAATTTTTTATTCACTTCTCCCATTACTCTTCCCATGTCTTTCATGCTACTAGCTCCGGTAGACTTTAAAATGGCATCAACTTCTGACTTCACTTGATCTTCAGACATTTGTTCTGGAAGGTATTTTTCAATGACAGCGATTTGTTCTAACTCATCAGCAGCTAAATCCTCTCGTTGTTCCTTAATGTAAATGTCTGCTGCATCACGTCTTTGCTTCACTAATTTTTGCAACATTTTTAGTTCCACTGCTTCTGATGATTCTGCTCCTTTTTCTGTTGCTGCTAATAACAAGGCTGATTTTATAGCTCTAAGTGAAGCTAATTTTACCTTATTTTTTTCTTTCATTGCAGACTTAATGTCCTCGTTGATTTGCTCTGTAAGATTCATATTTTAATTGTTCAAATTATTATGGATAAAGATACCATCAAGAGTTTGAATAATTAGGGCTTGCTAAAAATCATTTAAGCTATTATTGTTTAGCGCGTTGCGAATTTATTTATCGGCATAAGTGCAAGCTACCTGCCGTTGTGTCTACCGCCGTGTCTGCCGACAGGCAGGGGTTTTAGTGTAAAAGCACTCCTATCATTCCATTTACAAGCCATAATGGTACGATAGATTAGCTAGCCCTAATTAGAATACATCCATCATAAAATTAGATTTCTCAAGGTATTCATTATCAGGAAAGAAAATAAAAAGACATGTTCCCTCCTTAGTTAATTCAATTATGCTTCGATGCTGACCCATTGGAATTGCCGGACAACCTTCGCTATTACCTAAAGTTCCATTCTCCTTTAAATACTTTTTGGTGGCATAATC
>CAYPJC010000296.1:1655-3363 GCA_964410855.1 uncultured Flavobacteriales bacterium
TTCGAATTAAACCCTCTTTCTAAGCCTCTAAGTCTCAGCGACAATCCATTTTTACCCATGTATGTTTCTTCAGTTATATAAAAACCCAAGCTACTCTTATGAGAATTCACCTCATTTGAAAAATCAAGGGCGTACTCTTTGCCTGATGATTCACCATGAGCAACAAGTGTATGATGTAAAATGATTTTATTTTTTAAGTCTATAACCCACAAGCGTTCTTTTGAAGAGGGAATTCTAAAATCAATTAAGCTTAAAATTTCTTTCTGTGAATTGAGATAACCACTCAATTTGAGATCAATATAGCCCAAATAAGCCTTTTCGAATAATTCAAATTCTGGTTTCTTTGCTCCTTCTAGGTTTTCGTAAATAGAACTCATTAGTTGACTCTTTTCAGTTTTTAGATTGGTAAATCCAAAAAATAAAAAGATTATAAGAGGAAGAAAAGAAAAAAAGTACTTATTCATTAATCTGACTAACTTAATTCAAAATTATAATATCATTGCTATAAAGGCAATATTTAGGCATAGAACTTGTCTAAAGTCGACATGATATTCACCTTCATGCTATGTTCAAAATTCGTATTTCCCTCCTTCTTTAAAGCAAGCAAATACCAATACGTAAAATAAGCTAGAATAGGCAAACTAAAACTTAAGAAGCAATAGATTTCATCCACACGGTCTTGTTCAATATGGAGTTTGGAGTTTGGAGAGAGGAGTTTGGAGTGAGGAGTTTGGAGTTAAGAGTGTGGAGTTTGGAGTGAGGAGTTTGGAGTTATTTCTAGTTTTTAAACGTCTTATTGCTTCAATACCTTAGCAGTTTTTACACTTCCTTCTTTTAATTGCAAGCGCAAAAATAAATTCCTTTTGAATTTAGCACTAAATCTGCTATTTTTTTAGCACAGTTATTTGTTGTGCTTTCGTTATTTATTCCATCGGTTCTGCCCAATCTGAATTTCTCATAAAAACAGTATACTGCACATACGGTTTACCTTTATCGGTTATTTCGAATAAATCTGTTACAGGAAGTAATTGAATTGTCTTATTCATCCTAATAGAATTAGAGTACGGACTGTCTTGGGCATCCATTTTTATTAAAGACTTTTGGTGCTCTGGAGTCATTCTCTTAAAGTCTTTTATCCCAATTATATACATAAATAGCATATTATCGGCAGATACCGGCATTCTAGTATATGGTCCTTTATCGCTCATGAATTCAGGCAACTGACTACTTGGCATCACCATATAGCTGTCGTTCATCATAATGTTTATTGACAATATCTTATCTTCAAGACCTAAATCTGACTTCCTGATTTTAGATGCCAAGGGATGTTTGCCATTTATCCTATATTGAAATACATGATATAAACCAAAATAGCCATATAATTTGTGTTCTTCAAGGTGATACGCTTTGTATATTTTACTAAAGTTTTGAAACATCACTTCCTCTCTATTTTTCTTATCTTCAAGGTATAGCACGTTAGATTTTAAGTGGGAAAGGATAAACAATGTGTCAGGAACTTCACTATAAATATCATTGAGTTCCCCAATTAAATCACCGATAGATTTATTTTCGAGAACATCTTTATTTTCAGGGGTGTTATTTGGGTAGAGTTTCTTTAGGTAAGTTTTTAACAGAGTCCCATCTTGTAATCTATCTATTCCAACAAATTTGAATTTTCTGCCCTCAGGAAGTTCTTTATAGTACTGGT
>CAYPJC010000297.1:0-3004 GCA_964410855.1 uncultured Flavobacteriales bacterium
ATCATTTTCTTAGCACATTCTTTAGGACTAATCCCTCTTGCTTGTCCGCTATCCATTTTTGCATACTTAGATCCATCCTCTGTAATTGCATTCTTTGAGATGTTTGTTTTTGCTCTTCCAATTACCATTAAATGGACACTTAGTCCATTATTTTCTTCCTCAATCCGAAGGCTCTCAAAATAACCATGTAAAGCATGTTTGGCAGCACTGTATGTTGATCGAAGAGGGAAGCTAAACTTACCAACTATACTAGAAGTAACCAAAATTTTTCCATGACCACTATTCCTTAATCCTTTTAGAAGCATTTTAGTTAAATTAATAGGGCCAAAATAATTGATTTCAAATACTTTTCGCTCAATTTCCTCTGAAGTTTCTGATGCGAGAGATCGTTGACTTATTCCTGCATTATTAACGAGCAAATCTATTTTATCTGCTTGATTTAAGATAATACCAGCAGCATTTTTAATAGAATCGCTTCTACCCAAATCCATCTCAATGGGAATTACGACTATTGAATTTGATTCATAATTATTCTTTAACTCGTTTAACGAATCTAAATTTCTACCACAAATAAATAATTTATTGTAACTATCTAATAGTTGAATAAATAATTCGCGACCTATTCCTGAGGAAGCTCCTGTTATTACAGCAACTTTTTCTTTTTTAGACTTCATTCAATTTCTTTAAACTTATTACCTTAGGATGGTTTAGTAATTTACGATACGCTTTCAACATGCTTTCTTGAGAAGCGCCCCAGCGAAATAAAGAGAAAACAAGCAAATTTGCAAAATTAACTCTCAAATAACTGTTTTCTTTATACTTTCTATCAGAAACAACAGCATCTGCTTGAATCACTTTGAATAAATAATTCTTTTTAGCCTTTATAATAAATTCGTAGTCTTCCATTATACAATATTCAGAATTAAACCCTCCAATTTCATTAAAATCATACTTGGAAATAAAAAGAGTTTGATCTCCTCCTCGAAACATTAATGGATTAAAGCGAGTTAAATAGGCGTTTATCTTTAAAAAGGCTCTGTTTGAATCAAATTTAGAGCGGAAACAACCCAATTGATAACCTTCTTCAAGCGACTCTTTTATCCAACTTTAAAAACCGCTTGGGGGTATTACGTCTGCATGAACAGACGTAAAGAATTTCGCCTTTTGCCAATTTTGCCGCTTCATTCATCTGAAATGATCGACTCATTTGAGTTCATTGAACAACTTTAGCTCCTACTTCTTTAGATTTCAGTGAAGTTCTATCAGAGCTGTTTCCATCTGAAACAATTATTTCATGCTCCACATTTTTAAGTTCATTCTTTAAAAAAAGAATTAACAAATCAATCTGTTGCTCCTCATTTAATGTCGGTATAATGACACTCAGCTCCATCTATCTAAAATCCTAAAGTTTAGACGAACTTAGGATTTTTTCTTTATGTAATTTTGATGTTCAAATCAATCAAATTGTGATTCTAAAAAAGCAAACGTTTAAGTTAATTATTGCCGCTTTTAACTTAATTCTCTTGCTATTCTTCTCGTGTAGCTCAGAAAAAAAAATGATTAAAGATTCGACTAAAAGTGCTAATACCCCTTCCGTTATTTTGTCTATAAATTTAATGCATGCAGTTAAAGTCAAGGACAAATCAAAAATTAAAGCTATTCAAAGCGAACTTTCCATTTTAAATGAAGATAATTTAGCCAGTCAATTGATAACAGATAGTCAGAAAAAAGCATTTTGGATTAATATCTATAATGCTCACATACAAATAGTATTAACTGAAGATCCATTATTATTTGAGGATCGAGGAAGTTTTTTCAATACACCTAGAGTTACTATTGCGAATAAAATACTAAGCTTTGATAACATGGAACATGGAATTATTAGAAGCTCAAAATTTAAGTTAGCTTTAGGGTTAATTAAAAATCCTTTTGCAAATAATTATGAGAAAAAATTTAGAACAAAAAATACAGATGACAGAGTTCATTTTGCGTTAAATTGTGGTGCAAAGAGTTGCCCTTTAGTTGCGATTTATAATGCTTCAGACTTTGATCAGAAAATCGATAAGGTTGCGCAGCACTTTTTGCAAAAAATGTCGACTTATAATGTCGACGATAGTAAAATAGTCACAACTCCATTATTTAGTTGGTTCCGTGGAGATTTTGGAGGTAAAAGCGGTATGCTAAAGTATTTGAAAAAATATAAAATAGTTCCGGAAGATAAAAAGCCAACTATTATATTTGATAATTATGATTGGACCCTCAGTTTAGAAAATTATTATGAAAGAAGTTAATTTAATATTGTTTTTAATGTTCAGCTCATTTTTTAATGGCCACTCTCAATCAGTTGAAAGTTCGGCATACAGTGTAATGCTAAAAGCGATGCTTTCTCATTCTGTCAATGAAGTATCGGTAAAAGAAGCAATTGGGTTAAATAACAAGGTGCTTTTCATAGATAGCCGTGAAAAGCAAGAATATAATGTTAGTCACATAAAAGATGCTATTTGGGTTGGCTACGATAATTTAAACTTATCGGCAATTGAAGATGTAGATAAAGAACAAGAAATTATCGTTTATTGCTCTATTGGCTATAGAAGTGAGAAAATAGCTGAGAAGCTGGCTAAAAAAGGGTTTAAAAATGTATCCAACCTGTATGGTGGAATTTTTGAATGGAAAAACCAAGGAAATAAAGTTTATACAGATCAAAATTCAGAAACAGACAGCGTGCATGCTTATAATAAGATCTGGGGCATTTGGCTAACAAGTGGGGAAAAGGTATACTAATTCAAAATTTTTTAAGCTTACCTCATCCATAAATCATTTTACATCCATTTATCATTACTATCCTCCTTTTGTAGATTGAGTTTTCTTAACTTATTTTTAAACTCTACTTTTGAATTTCTAAAAGAAAAAAAATATGAAAAAAATTTCAATGTTGACTATAGCTATAATTCTTGCATTTAGTCCTGTAAAAGCAGACGAAGGCATGTGGCTTCCGATGTTAATT
>CAYPJC010000297.1:3054-3356 GCA_964410855.1 uncultured Flavobacteriales bacterium
AGAAATATATAGTGTTAACAATTCAAGCGTAAAAGATGCCATCGTTCGTTTAGGAAGAGGTTTTTGTACAGGAGAAATTATCTCTGATCAAGGGTTAATGCTAACAAATCATCATTGTGGTTTTGGAGTTATACAAGAACAGAGTTCTGAAGAAAATAATTATGTCGATGATGGTTTTTGGGCAATGAATAAATCTGAAGAGTTACCAGCAGGTTTTTCAGTCTCTTTTTTAATTAGAATGGAAGATGTTTCTGAGCAAATTAATGAGCAACTTAAAATATCAATCTATCCAAATCCATCAA
>CAYPJC010000298.1:0-3340 GCA_964410855.1 uncultured Flavobacteriales bacterium
TTTAGTAGGTGCATCTACTTCGTTGCTAACTACTTGAAATACACTTGTATATCTGCCTAGTTAGACGCCTTGTATCTACACCCACTAAATTCCATGAATAATACGATTTAATTCATTCAAGTTCGTAAATGGTATTTTTGCCACCTGTGGAAAGTCAAGTAAAAATTTTAATTATTCGTTTTAGCTCTATTGGAGACATTGTTTTAACTACTCCAGTTATTAGGTGCTTAAAAGAACAGCTTGATGGCGAAGTCGAAATACATTACTTAACTAAAAAAGCATATAGTGACTTATTAAGTTCTAATCCACATATTACAAAGGTTCATGCAATTGAAAAGAGCACAAACGAAATCATAAAAAACCTTCAAGACGAAACCTTTGATTATGTTGTTGATTTACATAAGAACTTGCGTTCTAGTCGGGTAAAAAAACAGCTGAAATCTTTTAGTTTCAGTTTTGACAAACTCAACTTTAAAAAGTGGCTTCTCGTTAATTTCAAGATTAATCGTTTGCCAAAAATTCATATTGTTGACCGCTACATTAATACTGTTAAGGCACTAGGAATCAAAAATGATGAAAAGGGGTTAGATTATTTCTTGCCAAAAGGCATAGAGAATACCCTATCTTTTGAAATCCCTAAAACCTATACAGCTATCGCTTTAGGGGCAAATCATAATACAAAAAAAATACCTGAACATAAACTGAAGGAGCTTTTAATTCAAAATAAAAACAAGTTCATTTTAATAGGAGGCAAGGAGGACGCAAAAATTGGCGAATCGCTAGAAAAAATAGATCCTAAGCGCATTATCAATGCATGCGGAAAAACGAATCTAAATCAATCCGCATACATCCTAAAATGCGCTTCAGCTGTTATAACGCCGGATACCGGAATGATGCATATTGCTGCTGCTTTTCAGAAAAAAATAGTCTCTATTTGGGGAAGCACAGTTCCTGAGTTTGGAATGTATCCTTACCTAAACCAAGTAAACATAGATAAATCAACTATTATTGAAGTAAAAGATTTAAGCTGCAGACCTTGCTCTAAAATAGGTTTCGATAAATGCCCCAAAGGTCATTTTAAATGTATGGAAGAAATTGATGTCAATAGAATAAGCCAATTAATTAACTGAATCAGTTATTCCGCTGCAGTCTCCACATGTTCAAAAATTGCTTTCAATTCAGTAGCACTTTCGGGCTTCATCTTTCCAGCTAAAATCAAACTTAATTGCCTTCTTCTTAGAGCTGAAGCGTATCGTTCTTTTTCAAGATCTGTTTCAGGCACTAATTCAGGCACCTCAATTGGTCTGCCATTTTGGTCTACTGCTACAAATGTATAAATCGCTTCGTTTGACTTTTTTCGCTTACCATCAGCTAAATCAACGTAAACATCTAAGTATATTTCCATAGATGAAGTAAAGGCACGAGAAACTTTTGACTCAATGGTAACTACATCTCCTAATTTTATAGGTTGATTAAATGAAACATTATTTACTGAAGCGGTAACTACCACTCGGCGCGAATGACGTTGTGCAGATATCCCAGCTGTAATATCCATCCAACTTAATAATTGGCCTCCCATTAGGTTACCTAAAACATTGGTGTCATTTGGTAAAACAATTTTAGAAGTTTGAGCAAAGGTTTCTTGAGCTTTTTTGGCTTTCATAGCTACGCAGTTTTTAAGCGCGCAAAGTTAAGCAGTTTTATAACCAGAGTTCGACTATTTTTTGAGAATTCAGATTAGTATTGCTTTACTAACAACCAAGCAGCAGGATATCGATTATTTCTAACATCCGACAATAATTTTGTTGCTTCATCACGACTGCCATAACTGCCAATACTAACGGCATGCAAGTTATTATATGTGCCGATTAAAGATGCTTCAAACCCTTGTTGATTCAGTTTTTTCACTAAACCATTTGCATTTGAAAGCTGTGAAAAACAACCCCCTAAGACATGAAATTTTAAATCGCTTTTTTTAATGCTCTTAGAAATAGCGGTATTGTCTTTTTTTACAATTATTTCCTTCTTTCGGTTATCAATATAAATGTGCGTTTTTTCACCAATTGAAGTGGTATAAAGAACAATCCCTTCTAAAAAAGTTAATTGCTCTTCATTATTGACAAACTTATCATAAGAAAAACTTTCTTTCTTAATGTCGTAAAACGCAGGAGAGTTATTGTTAAAGCCAAATGTAGAATACTGAAGATCACTTTTGTCAATCCAATCAAATTGCTGATTTAACCAGAAAGCTGCTGTTAGAGCTAAGGCAAGAAAAGCTGCAGCTGGCAGAAAATATTTTTTCTTTTGTTTGACTTTTTCTTTTAATTCAGGGAGTTGTTCTTTAATTTTTTGTTCTTTAGTGGCTCTTTCGATAGGTAGCGCTCTAAAAGAAGATAAACCAAAAGATTCTAACAAAAAATCGTTTTTTGCTTCAGCAACAAATTGAATGTTTCTTTCTGGGTCTAAAAAAAATATTCCCACTTTTTCAATCTTTATTTTATCACCCTTATTTAAATTATTAGTCGATTGATTTACAAAATTTTGAATTAATTCGTTTGCCTCAACGTAGCTTATAGATTTTCTTGCTGCAATATGGTTGGTAAGCAAGCCATCATTGACTTTTAAATGCTTGTTAAAGGATATTTTTTTTGATGGCGGCGTGAATTTATGCTGAATTGTTTGGACTTTAGCAGGAGAATAATTTGCAATAAAACCCCCAAATTCAGGCACTATTACACAATCATAACTGTATAGTAGGTCGGCAATGTACAAATCAATTTTAACGGTTTGCATAGGATGCGAAGGTAAGGAGATATTGGAAACAGAAAACCTTGATTCTTAAAAAAGAAGTTTTAGACTTTATTTAATAAATTTTCTAAATCTTCAGGTGTATCCACAGCATACGCTTCTTCTTCAGTAATCGCTGTTTTTATTCTGTAGCCACTTTCAATCCAACGCAATTGCTCAAGCCCTTCTGCGCGCTCTAGTCTGCTAGGTTTTAGTTGAGATATTTCTTTCAAAATATTACTTCGATAAGCATACATTCCAATGTGCTTATAAAAATTAAAACTCCCTAACCAGTCCTCCGTTGGAACATCTCTTAAGTATGGAATACACTGACGACTAAACAAAACAGCAAAGTCATCATCGTCCATAATCACCTTTGGTTTATTCGGATTCCACAACTCTTTTTCATCTTCAATCAATTTCACTAATGTGGCAATTTCAGTGTTCTCGTTGTGAAAACAAGCCAATAACAAATCAATTTGGCTTGGGGAAATAAACGGTTCGTCCCCTTGAATGTTTACGACTACATCAAAGGAGAAATCTAGTTTTTGAA
>CAYPJC010000299.1:0-3313 GCA_964410855.1 uncultured Flavobacteriales bacterium
ACAAACATAGAATCAATTGCAGAGAAGATTACTGTCCTGAAAGTTGAGCCTGAATAGAGAAAAGGTTCCAACTATTTTTCCGAACAACAAATAAAGCAATTAACTGAGCTTCGACTAGATTTTATGCTTCGGTTTGGGTTTGGAATTTTAAAAGGAGACATCCTCAATGTTTCAAAATTAGGAATATGGTCGTTTCACCATGCTGATGTAGATAAATTTAGAGGCGGCCCTACTGCCTTTTGGGACATTTATTACAATCACCCTCTAAATGGTGCTATTCTGCAAAAAATAAACAATAAACTAGATCAAGGTTCTATCTTAAAAGCTGGTTATTTAAAAAGTGTGGACCATAGCTTTAAGCACAATTTATAAAAAATTTTAGAGGTCTCTGTCAGTTGGCCCTCTCTAGTTATTAAAGATTATAGTTTAAATGGAGAGCCAAAAAATTTACCAAGTCCTTCATCCCCTCCTGCCCCTATTTACAAAGTGCCCTCTAATTTTCAAGTATTTATTTTCTGTTTCAAGCTTTTTTGCAATAAAGTTAAATTTCATTGGAACCAACTCATGAAAGCTGAATTTTGGAATATTGGAATAATTGAAAAAGGGATTATTGACTACATTGAAGAACCAAACTCTAAAATTTTATGGGCTCCTAAACCCAAAGCCAATTATTATCGGGCAGACCCTTTTGGGTCCACCAAAAATACTCATGACATTTATTTTGAAAAGTTTGACTATAAAAAGTTCAAGGGAGAGCTCGAAAAAATAAGCTTCAACAATGGAGTGTGGGGTGAAGAAAAAAAGGTTTTTGATGCATCATATCATCTATCCTACCCTTTCACTATAAAAAACAAAAATACTAGCTATTTAATTGCAGAAAGCCATCAAAATGACTCCATAACTTTAAGAGAAGAAGGCAATCAACTAAACAATGAGGTAGAAATATTAAAAGGTAAATGGTTGGATCCAAGTCTGTTTTACCATGAAAATAAATTTTGGCTCTTTTGCACCCAGAAAGAATACTCCAATGAAAGTCTCTACTTATTCTATTCAGATGAACTAAAAGGATCTTTTACTGCCCACCCATTAAACCCGATAGTGGTTGATATCAGAAAAGCAAGGCCTGCAGGAACACCTTTTTATAAAAATGGCTATTGGTATCGACCAGCACAAGATTGTTCAATAACATACGGTGGAGCTATTCAAGTGATGAAAATCGAAACCATTTCCACGACAGACTACCAAGAAAGTCATTACAAAACCATAAGTCCATCAAATAATGGAAAATACAAAGAAGGCCTGCACACCATTTCGGCTTTTGGAAATTACACGCTGATAGATGGAAAATATTCTAAGTTTAACTTAGCAAACTTCTTTTATATACTTAAAGAAAAAATAAAAAGGATCTTTTAATATGATTGGTAATATTATAAATACCATAGGATCTAGATTACTTATCGCTTTGATAAGTTTAAGCATCTTGCTTTTAAATTCTAATTTTTTAGGCGCAAATGGATTAGGCTCAGTGGGCTTAATCATTTTAGGAGTAACCATCATACTACTAGTCAGCAATTTCGTAAGTGGTGGTGGATTAATTTATTATGCTCCTCGACATTCAACCAAGCATTTATTCTTAATCTCTTACAGTTGGATCATAGTCACTGGGCTAATTTTCATTCCAATTATCCTATTTACTCCCCTATTCATTAAAGCCTATGCATGGGATGTGTTATTCTTAGGAATTTTACTTTCTGCCAGCTCAACAAATAACCATTTGCTTTTAGGAAAGGAGAAGGTCAAGCAATTTAATGCTATTTCCATTATACAAGCACTTATTCAAATTACGGCCTTGTGTTATTTCTTCTTTGTAGAAAAACAACAAACCGTTAGGTCATTTGTAAATAGTGCATACCTGGCCTATTTTGCCAGTTTTCTATTTAGCTTAATTATGCTAATGCCCTATTTAAAAGATCAAACAAACTCCTCTGAAATAAGTATTAAAAATCTATACAAAAAGGTTTTAAATTATGGCTTCTATTTACAGTTAGCGAATATATTCCAGCTACTTAATTACCGTTTAAGCTATTTCATTTTACAGGTATTTAGTGGAAGAGCTGCTGTAGGAATTTTTACAGCAGGTATCCAACTTTCTGAAGGGATGTTATTACCTAGCCGAAGTTTGGCAATGGTTCAATATGCTAGAATTTCAAACATGAATGACGATACTAAATCAGTTGAACTAAGTATTGTTTTGATGAAAGTAGCGTTCTTTATTACCTTGCCTTTAGTAGGGATCTTACTGTTAATCCCAGAGGAGTATTTTACCATTATCTTGGGAAAAGATTTCACAGCAGTTAAAGGTGTAATTGCCGCTATGTCCATTGGAATCATCGGATTATCGATGGAGGGAATTCTCAGCCGTTTCTTTTCGGGAACAGGAAGACAAAAAACGAATACCATTAACGGCCTTATCGGATTAGTATCGACTGTTGGTTTCGGATTTTGGCTTATCCCAATTTATGGGGTGATGGGTGCTGCATATACTGCAAGCATAAGCTATTGTATTATGCTCCTGTTTATGCTTTTTCAAATCAATAAGTTTGCAAAAATAAGTTACAAAGCATACCTACCAAATCAATCAGATTTAGATTTAGCAAGAAAAGAGTTTAGAAAGTATTTGAAGAAATCTAATTAGATCAAATCTTCTAAAGAATTCACTCCTAAAGGACGCTCAACTGTAAACCCTTCTGCATAATCAGTATTTATATAACGTCCCATATCCATCATTCGACCTTCGATGTAATCAAAAAAATTTTTCATGGTCAATGGAGATTCCGGTTCATTTGATTCAGGATTATAAAATTGAGACTTAAATGCTTTAATGGCTTGCATTTTTTGTTCTACAAAAGGAGAAACATCTACAACAAAATCAGGAGTTACGTAACGATCTTGAATATAATTGTATATCGCTTTCGGTCTCCAAGCCTCTTGAGTTTTTCCATCTAAGGTAGTTTCTACTCTTCTTAAACCGCTGTAAAAACAAGCATCAGAAATTAACTTTGAAGCTCTTCCATGATCTGGGTGACGGTCAGCTTTTGCATTAGAAAGAACAATGGTCGGTTTGTATTTTCTTAAGATGCGTGTAATTTCGATTTGATGAGTCTCATCGTTCGTAAAAAATCCATCTTTAAATCCCAGGTTTTCTCTGCAACTTAAGCCCAATATTTTAGCTGAATCCGCAGCTTCTTTTAGTCGAAGCTTTCCTGAGCCTCTAGTTCCTAGTTCACCATGAGTTAAATCTAAGATACCTACT
>CAYPJC010000300.1:0-3298 GCA_964410855.1 uncultured Flavobacteriales bacterium
GCAGCTTTAGCTACATCACTTTGTGACTTATTTTGATTAAGTCTGTGATGTTGGATAAACGTTCCAATTGTTTCAATCAGAGCCTTATCACTCATTGATGACCAATTAGTGTATGAATTATCATTCATAACCTAGTAAAAAGATAGTTAACGTATGAATATTCATTCAAATATAGTCAAAATTATTTAACGATAATAAAAATAAGTGAATGAAATATCATTCATTATGAACTAAAATAGCACTTATTGAGTGATAATTCATTCAGAAATAAATTTAATTAACGCGCACCCTCAAGCCATTCTTCAATGATATGCAACGTTTTTCGTTTGCTTAACTTCGTCACCTAGTTATTAACTGTTCCAACAATTACATATCTTGCAGAAATAAATTAAAAAAGATGAAAAAACTGTTTACTACTTTAATGGCAATACTTTCCCTAGTACCACTAATAGCTCAAGAAAGTGATGCCGAGTCTTATCAGAAGCACATTATATCCATTCAGGCAGGATTTGCTATTCCTTCAAATGATTTTTCTAATGCAAGTCAGGATGATGTAAATGCATCTGCTGCTTCTGGAATTACTGCCGGGCTTGATTACAAACACAACATAAGTAAATACATAGGAATAAATATATTACTGCGTTCTTACGCCTTTCCTGTAGATGAAAAAACAACCATAAAAGATCTTCAAGACAATCCATCAGCTACTTACATCATAAAAAGTGATCCTTTTGCACTTGGATTTTTAGGACTTGGTTTTACAGCTCAATATGGCGGAACAGTGCAAGGATATGTAAGTCCATTTATTGGGTATGGGGGAATGCGAAGCCCTGAGGTAATAGTGACAGAAACTATTGGTGTGGAAATCAATAAAACGACAACTGACTTCTCTTCGGACTTAGGTGTAATGTATGGAGCAGACTTTGGCGTAAGAGTTAAATTAGCTGAAGTGTTATTACTGGGTATTAATGGAGAATACTTAGCTGCCTCAGAGTTTAAGTTTAGTGGAGATAGGAGTACTCAAGAAAATAACGATCCTAAAGAAACCATCCCCTACGAATACAAGCAAGACTTTTCTACCTTTAGTGTAGCATTGAAGGTAGGATTCATCTTTTAAATTCGATTACTTGGTAGCACCTCAAAGCTCTGAAAGGCATGCTATTTCAGTTGTTTAATATTCGAAGATGGTGAAAACTGAACCCCGCCTGTCGGATGAGTATTTTATAGCCATTCTTTGCAAGCGTTTTTTAAAAGAGCGTTGAAATAAACCAAACACCAAGAAAGGATAAAATACCAATGAAAATGCCATTTCTAATTCTTGTTCTTTTTCTACGAGCCTGAATTAGCAACCTAATTACTCTAAGATCACTTGGGCTTGCTTTTTTTAGATCAACCCCTTTATTCTTTGCTGGATATTTTTTAGCCAGCTCTTTGAAAGTTTTTCTGTGTCTTCTTAGCTGACCTCGATTGTACTTGAGAGAATTCAGCATCCCTTGAATTGACCCACCTCCTCCCATTTATTTAATTATTTGACCGCAGTTAGTATATCGCTTCTTACTCTTCAAACCTCTTTAAATCCTTAACACTAAAAGTCCATTCAGGAGTATTTAGCTCATTTCCAATCTCAGATAAAGAATACCATGGACTAAGTTCAGCGTTGTTTGGGTTTTGAAGAATTTGTGTTTCTTGAGCAGGCATATAACTTTGAGCAAGCAGGAAAATTTTTTCTTTGGTGTTTAAATTTTCGGCAATATCTACTACTAAAATAGCATGACCAGGAGTACCTCCCCATATAAAAACATCTCCAATTTTAATAGCTGCGAGTTCAACAGGAACTAGTTCTTTTGACAAAGACAATGTTCCAGCATAGTTGAATATCAGTTCCATATATTCCCAAAAATCTTGATAGCTATTCGATGGAGTTGATTTGTCTACCCAATAGGTTTTGTTTCCCTTGACTACCATTCTTTTTCCACTCATCCATTCAGAATAGTCAACCCTAAATCCATTGGTGAAATTGAAATGGATGTCTTCATACCTTTTTTGATCCCATAGATACTCAGCTCTTAATCTCATCACTGCATCAGCACATTGGTGTAAGTCCTTATTCCCAATTTTCATATCAATAACCGCATCATAGGTGTTGTGATTTGCTTTAGTTGACCCATCATATAGTAGAACTTCAGATCCATGAGGCTTTAATGGCAAATTCCTTAAATATTCGGCAAAAGAATTTTCAACTTCTGTTGTTCGATTGAAATTTGATGGCGGTAAAATCCGTGTCTCAAGGGTAGTTCCTGCAGGAATTATTATCTTTTGTATTTCAGTAACTTGATTGACAGCAATAGTATCCGCTGTTGTTGTGAGCTCTGTTTTCGACTTTAGTTGTTTCGTTTCTTGAGCACACGATTCAAAGAAAATCAGGAATAGTATTAACATATAAGTGCTTCGCTTCATATTGTCTTATTTACCATAACGTAAATGCCTTGTGATTATTTTAAAGTTGTTAGTTATAGTAATTTAATTCTTTTTTGATTGAATCATAAAGCTGAGTTTCCCATTGAATGCCTTCTATCTCCAAATTAATATCTTTTGTCCTAAAATCATAGGGAGATATTATAATGGGAATGGCATAAGAGAAAGTCTTTTCGGCTAAAACAAAAAGTTCTTCAATTGCAACATCACCTATTGGAATACACCCAATGGTCACATTTTTTCCATGAACCATGATATCTCCGCCGAGATTGGTTCTATTATCATTTAATGCCATCTTTTTGTCAAAGTCATTTGGATAACTTACTCTGAGCGATAGATGATAAGAGCTATTTGGATTCAAAGATTCGATGATATAAATACCTTCAGGAATTTGATTGTCTCCTTCTTTTAACTTTGGTCCAAGTTTGCCACTGTAACTGGTAAATGGATATTTTTTTATTAATGACCAGTTCTCAGATTCTATCTCTTTTGCGTAAAGCTCGAGCACCTTACTATCTTTAAATGCAAGCAATGATATTTGGGTTTTATCTAGGCTATTTTCGAAACCCTTGATATTTCTTTCCAATCTAACAGATACTTCATTTTCATATTGTTCAATAACTGACTGAACAGTTTTCTTTGAAGTAAACATGTTCAATAATCTATAAGGGGTAAATAAGTAAAGAACGATAGCAGTAATTATTAATCCTACAAGTATAAATTTTCGTTTCATTTAAATTAGTTATCGTTTTGTGTATGTGGCGTGTACCACAGCAGTTGTTTGAAATTCGAAGATAGTGAAAAAGCGAAAAGCACTGAACGT
>CAYPJC010000301.1:0-3288 GCA_964410855.1 uncultured Flavobacteriales bacterium
AAAACTAAATGCAGATGGGTCGTTGGATTCAAACTTTATGAATTTTTCGGGGGCTACAGATACCATCGTAGCTGACCCAGAATATAGCTTGGCTTACATAAATACTGTAGCACCTACAGTAGATGGAGGATTTTTGGTCGGCGGGCGTTTTACACATTATCAAGGAATAAGAAAAAATTCCATTGTTAAAATTGATAGCAGTGGGAAGTTAGAGCCAAAATACTTCACTACTGTAGGGCCAGATAGCGCCAAATTAAATAATAGCACCTATTATCCTTCATACATAAATTTTATAAAAAAATCCAAATTTGGCGGCTATTATGTAGGCGGTTGGTTTACCAGCTGGAATGGTGAACCTTCCCAACCAATCGTGCGCCTTACTGGTTTAGATAGTGCTGATTTGGTGGATACAAGCACGAGTGTTCGAGAAATTAGAGACGTTGCAAGTCAAATTAAATTGTATCCCAACCCAACAAGTGGGAACGTTTTTTTAATTTCAAGTGAAATAATTGATGAAATAAGCGTTTTAAATGCTGTAGGTCAGTTAATTCAAAGCTTTCAACCCCATAGCAATAGATTTGATTGGGTCTTACCAGAACCAAAGGGAATCTATTTTATAAAATTGTTGGATAAAAACGGGAACTTAAAATCAAAAATAATTTTTAATCAATAAAGCAAAGTCATGAAACATTTACTCCTATTACTATCATTATTTTCTTTCGCTGAAATACTTTATTCGCAGAATTACGTTCCTTTTCCAACAAGTAACACTACATGGCTAAGTGTTCAAAAATATCTACAACCTCAGAATAAATGCTGTTCTGATTGCTTAGAAAGTGAAATTACAATTGCAGGAGATTCAGTTGTTAACGGGCTTAAGTATAAGATCCTCAACCAAACTAATATTTTAAAAGATGCACTTGGAGGTGGCAGCGTATTTTGCACCAGGATAGTAAGCGATACATCTAGTTTTTTGGGGCTATTAAGGGATGACACCGCACAACAGAAAGTATATTTAAGAATAGATACTACAGAATTTCTAATGTACGATTTTAGCGCTCAGCTTGGCGATACAATTTCTATACATACAGTCTTTAATCAAAACCTCGTATTAAGGCAAGCTAAGGATTATGTTATCGATACAGTTTATACTTCGTTAATTGCAGGTAAGCAGCGCAGAGTGTTTGTTATCAAAGAACCTATTCTCTGGAGTTATTACAGTCAATTTGTTGAGGGGATTGGCAGCACTGGCGGTCTTTTTAGATTTGGGATGAATAACTATTCTAAATCTGACTATAGAAATGAATTGTATTGCTTTAATGAACAAGGGGTAGGTACCTACTCTCCTCATGGAAAGCCATGTGCATTAATTACTGGGGTTGAAGATCAAAAAAAAAGTGAAGAAAAAGTAACGATTTTTCCTAATCCAACGAACGAAAAAATTACCATTCAATCCAATCAAGTAATAGTTAGCATACAGCTTCTCAGTATAGAAGGTAAATTAATAAGAGATTTATCGGTTGGCCAAAAACAGGTTGAAGTGGATTTGCCAAGTCAGAACGGAATTTATTTTCTAAAAATTATTAATCAGGATGGGTCATTGCAAATGAAGAAGGTTATCAAAGAATAATTATTAAATAGCATACGACTTAATGTATTATAATTATACCTTCTATGCCATATAAGTGACTCCACCAGGACTCGAACCTGGATCAATTGTTTAGGAAACAACTATTCTATCCCTTGAACTATGGAGCCATGTTGATTGAAAAAGGTAAAGAGGCCTTCTAACTAAAAGCTAGCTTATTTAGAATTTGGTTCTAGTTTAATCTCATCCTGAACTATAAATGCATAGGGAAAATCAGTCTTATAAGTTTGCAGCATTTGAGTTGCTTCCAAACGGCCTCGAAAATTTCCAACCCTCACTTTAAAATTAGGCACTTGATAAATTACTTCAGGATAATTCTTTTGATACTTTGCTAAAAAGTCAGATTTAACTTTGAGGGCATCTAGTTTAGAGCTTCCTGCGAAAAGCTGAATCCGATAGCCCATAAATTTTTTGTTGTCAATATAGTCTTGGATGAGAAGATCAATGTTTGCATCTTTTTCTATTATTAACTTTCCTTCTTTTTGTGGAATAGCCTTTTCAATAACCGTTTCTTCCAAATTATATGAAACTTCTGCCTCAACAACTGATCTTACTGGCAGGATTGGCTCTTCAACTTTTACATTAGGCTCTATTTGGGCGCAAACCGAAATGCTTGACAAAAGTAGAATGAAAAAATATATAGCTCGTATCATAAATATAAAAATTGAATATTCAAAAATAGTCAATGGCTTATTAACATTGTCAATATCGCTTGTTTTTAAACTTGAAAACAGGAAAAACTTCTTCTTTTGTTAAAGAAATTTAATTTAATTTTTAATTCAACTTGTTAAAGTTCATTTCAAAATCTATTTTTGACATTATCTAAATAATAAATAAAAGTTATTTAGAAGCATTCTAAATTAGATGAGACAGCATTAATTTTGTCTGAATAGAATGGCTTAATTGCTTGTTGTGATTAAATTTGCGACCGGCAAAATAGCTGACAAAAATTTAGATTACCAATACTTAATGGCCTAATTGTCTTAATATGAAATTTATACCTTCGAGAAAGCTAACCAAACATCTTTTAGGATTCCTTGCATTTATTGTATTGTTTGGGTTAGCGTCAAGCAGACTTTCTGCACAAACAGAAGAAGGGGAAAAGTTATTTAGGAGCTATTGCGCCTCTTGTCACAGTCCTGGAGCTAATCAGCTTATAGGCCCTGGTTTAGCAGGAGTTTACGATAAATATGAGCGAGAGTGGCTATATAAATGGATTAAAAATTCAGCAGCGCTTATTGAATCTGGAGATGCTGAAGCGATAGCCATTTATGAGGAATATAATAAGGTTCCAATGCCTGCGCAGCCTGTAACGAATGAAGACATAGATAAAATTCTAGATTACGTTAAAGCTTATGGGGAAAAAGTTCCTGAGGCTGCTACAGCGATTTCAGTTGACGGAGCTGAAATAGCTGCTAAAAAACCTGCAACATCACCTTATATCATTGGCGCTTTTGTTATCGCGTTCTTAATTCTAATTATCATTTTGCGCAAAGTTCAACACATCATGAAGGTGGTTGATGCGAAAGTTAATGATAAAGAGATTCCTTATTAGACGACATTAATTGAAGCAATAGGTGAATCGATTATTGCAAATAAAACAATTGTGGGATTACTTGTAATTGTTTTTCTTGTTATGC
>CAYPJC010000302.1:0-3285 GCA_964410855.1 uncultured Flavobacteriales bacterium
ATGTTCGTGGAGCTTTTTTAGCAATTAAGACTCCTCTGTAAAGCAGTATTAAATAGAGTAGCAGTGTAAATGTGCCTCCCACAATTCCATATTCCTCGATAACTGTAGCGAAAATAAAATCTGAATAAGACTGGGGCAAAAAATTTCTTTGTGTGCTCCCACCTGGACCTTTTCCCATTATACCTCCTGTGGCAATTGCAATTTTAGATTGCTCAGCTTGATAATTTGATTGCACATCTCCTTCAACAAAATTTTCTATACGATTTTGCCAAGTACCGACTCTACTGTTTACATCTGAATTTAAAACAACAGCAATAAATACGGCTAAACAAACTACCCCAATAGAAATCAAAGAGATAATGTAAGCCATGTTTATTCGGCCAATGAACATTAAAACCAAACAGGTGGCAAATAATATAGCAGCAGTTGAGAAATTAGCCGGTAGAATTAACCCGCAAACAATAAGTACAGGAATCATTATGGGCACAAATGCTTGGTTAAAATCTTTGATATTATCCTGCCTCTTAGATAACATCCTAGCTAAAAACATAATCAATGCTAGTTTGGCTAAATCAGAAGTTTGAAAAGTTTGATTGATAACAGGTATCATCAACCACCTACTTGCATCATTTATGCTCGCCCCTGTCAATAAGGTAATCAAAAGTAGCGGTATCGCCAATAACAAAGCTATTTGAGATATCCTAGAATAGTATCGATAATTTAACTTGTGCGCAAAATACATCAACAAAAATCCAATAAATAAGATGATAGAGTGCTTAAATAGATAAAACTCTGTATTCCCATCTTGATATTTATAAGCGAGAGTTACTATAGAACTGTAAACAACCAGTACAGAAAAAATTGCAAGCAGTAACACCACTGCCCAAATAACTCGATCGCCCTTAATGAATTTGTCTATACTTTGCATTTTAAAGTGCCTTTACTGCGCTTTTAAATTGATGACCTCTATCTTCATAATTTTCGAACAAATCAAAGCTTGCACAAGCTGGAGAAAGTAATACTACATCCCCTTTTTGTCCAATTTCGTACGCCTTTTTAACAGCATTAGATGCTGTATCTGACTCTTCAATTATTTGAATATCAGCCTGGAAAGCTTCAATAATCTTTTTATTATCCTTACCAAGACAAATGATTGCCTTTACTTTGTCTTTGACAAGCTCTGAAAGTTGGCTATAATCATTTCCTTTGTCTACACCTCCAACTATCCATACTATTGGTTGATATAAACTTTCTAATGCATACCATGTAGAATTTATATTGGTTGCTTTTGAATCATTTATAAACTCTATACCATGAACAGAAGCAACTCGCTCAAGGCGATGCTCAACGTTTTGAAAATCAGACATTGAGTCTCTAATGGCTTCTTTTCTTAAATCCAATACACGACCAGCAATTCCTGCTGCCATTGTATTGTATAGATTATGCTTGCCTTGTAAGGCTAATTCATGTATTGACATTTTAAAGTGGTTGTTAGTGAGTGTTATTATTATTTGTTCGTTATTTATATATGCCCCAATTGGGAGTTGTTTTTTAATTGAAAATGGTATTACCAATGCCTTATTTGGATTGCGTTTAATTGCTTCAATTAGAGTAGCGTCATCCTCGCAGTAAATGAAATAATCATTCTTTGTAGCGTTTTTAACAATCCTCATTTTAGCATCAGCATATTTTTCTAAGCTATAGTCATAGCGGTCTAAATGATCAGGAGTAATATTCAGAAGGATTGCAATGTCACATCTAAATTTTTTAATTCCATCCAACTGGAAACTGCTCAATTCCAATACATAATAATCGAAATCTTCAGTTGCCACTTGCTCTGCAAAACTTTTCCCAACATTTCCAGCAACTCCAACATTTAAACCTGCTTTTTTAAGAAGGTGATGCAATAAAAGTGTTGTCGTCGTTTTACCGTTGCTTCCCGTTATCCCAATGATCTTCGCTTTATTGTATCGAAAACCAAATTCAATTTCAGAGATAATCGACACTTCCTTATTCCTTAATTTCTTAATTAAGTCAGTATCATCAGCAATTCCGGGACTTTTCACCACTTCTAAAGCATTTAAAATGCGCTCTTCAGTATGCTTTTCTTCTTCCCATTCAATCTTGTTTTTTAAAAGAACTTTCTTGTACTTATCTTTAATCTTACCAGCATCTGAAACAAAGGGTACAAGACCTTTTTTCTTTGCAAGCAATGCCGCTCCTACTCCACTTTCTCCTGCCCCCAGAATGACTAATTCCTTTCGCACATTTGCTTTATTTATATTCACTTACCTTAATTTTAAGGTCACTATGGAAAGGATAGCCAGCATTACTCCAACTATCCAAAACCTTGATACAATCTTCGATTCGTGAAATCCTTTTTTCTGATAATGATGATGTAGAGGAGCCATTAAAAAAACTCTTTTCCCCTCCCCAAACTTTTTCTTGGTGTATTTAAAATAGGCTACCTGCACCATCACTGATAGGTTTTCAATCAAAAACACACCACAGAATACTGGAATTAGTAATTCCTTGCGAATGGCCAAGGCAAAAACTGCGATTATGCCTCCTAACGCCAAACTGCCAGTATCACCCATAAATACTTGAGCTGGGTAAGAATTGTACCATAGAAACCCAACACAAGCTCCAATAAATGCTCCAATAAAAATCACGAGCTCACCCGAATTGGGTATATACATGATGTTTAAGTATTCTGAGAAAATGGTATTACCTGACACGTATGCGAATACCGCCAAGGTTACTCCGATAATCGCTGAAGTTCCTGTTGCTAAGCCATCGAGACCATCAGTCATGTTGGCTCCATTTGAAACAGCAGTGATTATAAATATTACAATTGGGATATACACTAACCAAGCCCAATCCATGGCATTATCGCAGCACCAGCTAATTAGCCTACCATAATTGAATTCATTGTTTTTCACAAATGGAATGGTTGTAACCATCGACTTGCTTCGAACCCATTCAGCATTTATATCAGAATTTCCATGAGTTTGCTCTTCAAGAGATTGAGATACTTCTGTTTTTGCAATTTCAGGCAGCCTAATTTTTTGTTCTACAGCAACTTCATCATTAAAATAGAGAATAGACCCAACAAATATTCCAACTAAAACCTGACCGAAGATTTTAAATTTTCCTGCTAATCCTTCTTTATTCTTTTTAAACACTTTTATATAATCATCAATAAACCCAATAGTCCCAAGCATAACAGTAGATATAAGCATGAGAATGATGTATAGATTATCAAGTTTTGAAAATTTTAATGCT
>CAYPJC010000303.1:0-3270 GCA_964410855.1 uncultured Flavobacteriales bacterium
TTAGAGCGAACTATGAGATGTTCGACTCATTTGATATCTTAAAATTCCTTGTACAATACTTAGGAGTAGCCCTAATCATTATCGGAATATTAATTGCTGTTTATACGACTCGATCAATAGTGGGTCCTATTAGAAAACTCAAGGTGGTTGCAGTAAAATTAGGTAGAGGTGTTTTTCCTGTTGAGGCTATGGAAGAGGGGCAAGATGAAATTGGTGAGATGACTGCTGCAATGAATAATGTTGTAGATGGACTAAAACACACCAAGAACTTTGCCCAAGAAGTAGGACAAGGGAATTTCGATACAGACTACCAACCATTAAGCAGTCAAGATAGTTTGGGTAAAGCGCTATTAAAAATGCGTGATGACCTTGCTGAAAATGAAAGATTCCTTGAAGAAAAGGTGAGGCAAAGAACGGTTGAAGTAGTTAAGCAAAAAGAAGAAATTGATAAGCAAAAAGAACTTTTAGAAGAATATTTTGTTCAAGTTACCGACTCTATTAAGTACGCGCAGAAAATCCAAGAGGCCATATTGCCTCCTGAAAGTTATGTAAGAAAGTTGCTACCAGATTCATTTATCTTATACAGACCTAAAGATATTGTTAGTGGAGATTTTTATTGGATGGGTGAAGCGAACAATAAAGTATTTTTTGCAGCCGTAGATTGCACAGGTCACGGAGTGCCGGGAGCTTTTATGTCAATAGTGGGTTATAATCAATTAAAACAAGCGATTATCACTACCGGAGGAAGCAATCCAGCAGAAATTCTAGACCATTTAAATCAAGGAGTTTCTGAAACACTGCATCAAAAGGATGTAGATTCTACGAGCAGAGATGGAATGGATATTGCCATCTGTTCCTTAAATAAAAAGACACTTGAACTGGAGTATGCAGGAGCCTTTAACCCATTGTACTTACTTAGAAATGGAGAAATTATTCAAACGAAAGGCGACAAGTTTCCAATTGGCTCATTTTTAGACGGCGAAACCCCCAATTTTACAAATAATAAAATTCAATTAGTAGCAGGAGACCTGATCTACATTTTCTCTGATGGTTATGCCGATCAATTTGGTGGGCCAAGGGGGAAAAAATACATGTACAAAAGGTTTAGAGAATTATTGTTAAACAATAGTGATAAAGACTTATCCGAACAAAAAGATCTCTTAAAAGAGTCCCTCTTCAAATGGATGAAGAACGAAGAACAGGTAGATGATATCTTGGTGATGGGTGTTAAAGTATAAGTCATTATCTTAGTTTCTTAAAATCTTAATCCAATATGCTTGAAAACATAAAGCTTCAGAATGTTATTTTTTTAGACATTGAAACTGTTTCTCAGCAAGCTGAATTCAAAAAATTGAATAAAAATTGGAAATCCCTTTGGAAAAAAAAGGCTTCCTATCAGCTTAAAGAGGATCAAACCGCAGAAGATCTTTATGAAAGAGCAGGTATTTACGCCGAGTTTGGAAAAGTAATTTGCATTTCTGTTGGAGTACTGAGAGAAGATAAAGGCAAAAAAGTTTTTCGCATAAAGTCCTATTACGGAGATGATGAAAAGCTGCTCTTAAAAGCTTTCTGTAAGATGCTGCAAACGCATTTTATTTCATCAGATTTTTTGCTTTGCGCTCACAATGGAAAAGAATTTGATTTCCCTTTCTTAGCTCGAAGAATTTTGGTCAACGGATTAAAACTTCCTTATTTACTTGATATAGCAGGCAGAAAACCATGGGAAGTGCAACACTTAGATACCATGCAATTATGGAAATTCGGAGATTATAAAAATTACACTTCACTTGATTTATTAACTCAATTATTTAACATTAAATCCCCGAAAAATAACATGGATGGAAGTGATGTTGGCAATACTTATTGGGAAGAGAAAAATCTTAAAAAGATTGTAAACTATTGTCAAAACGACACCTTAGCTGTTGCCCAACTACTTATTGCTTACAAAGGTTTGTCGCAGATTAAAGATTCTGAAGTAAGCATTGTTGATTAAGCCATGGAGAAAAAAATCCTTGAAATAAACAATTTAAGTATCCGTTTTGGCTCTAATACCAACGATACTATAGCAGTAAAAGACTTATCCTATTCCGTTCCTTTTGGAAAAACGATTGGTGTGGTTGGTGAATCTGGTTCTGGTAAATCCGTTACTTCTCTTGCGATAATGAGGCTTTTAGATCCACAAGCTCAAATCTTAAGCGGTGAAATAATATACCACTCGGATACAGGGCCTATAAATTTACTTAGCCTTGGAATTGATAAAATGAGGAAATATCGAGGAAAAGAAATTGCCATGATATTTCAAGAACCGATGACTTCTTTAAATCCTGTTATAAAATGCGGAGAGCAAGTAGCAGAGTCAATAAGGTTACACCAAAATAAATCAAGAAAAGAAGCTCATCAACAAACGATTGAATGGTTTAAAGAAGTTCAGCTTCCCAGACCTGAGGAAATTTATAATACATACCCCCACCAAATTTCTGGAGGTCAAAAGCAACGAGTAATGATTGCAATGGCCATGTGCAATAAGCCCAAATTGCTCATTGCAGACGAACCAACTACTGCTTTAGACGTAACTGTCCAAAAAACGATTTTGGAGCTTATTAAACGGCTTCAAATTAAACATCAGATGAGTGTGATTTTCATTACACATGACTTGGGGGTTGTTTCTAAAATTGCTGACGAGGTTATTGTAATGCGAAATGGTGAGCAAATAGAATCCGGCCCCACTGAGGCTATTTTCAATAGACCAAAAGAAGGCTATACAAAGGGGTTAATTTCCTGCAGGCCACCGATGGATTATCGCTTAAAAAAACTTCCTACTGTAGCTGATTTTTCGTCTATATCTAACAATCTATCAATAGAAGATCATATAAACTCTTTAAAAGTTTCACCATTGGAACAGAAAGAGAAACTAAACAAATTACTCTTAGAACCCTATATTTTAGAAGTAGATAAGCTTAAAACTTATTTCCCGATACAAAAAGGCATTCTTAGAAAAACGGTAGGTTATATTAAAGCGGTTGACGGTGTTAGTTTTAAAGTGCATAAAGGAGAAACGCTTGGCTTGGTAGGTGAGTCGGGTTGCGGAAAAACAACCTTAGGTCGGAGTATTCTTCGATTAATCGAGCCCACTTCTGGTTCAATTAATTTTCAAGGGCAGCAATTGCTAAATCTCAACAGCAATGAGCTTAGAAAAATTCGAAAAGACATTCAAATTATATTCCAAGACCCCTACTCATCATTAAACCCCAGGATGAGAATAGGAAACGC
>CAYPJC010000304.1:0-3261 GCA_964410855.1 uncultured Flavobacteriales bacterium
CTGAGCTGATATTTTTTACTTCTCAACTAATCATTGTGCAATTTGTCGTACACCCATTCTGAGTATTAGATTCAATAATTCCCGCATTATTAGTAAGTTGATGGAAAATTGAATCCTGTTCTGCGGAATCATTAATTTCGGACAAATACCCACCACGCTCAACCGCACAAGCAGATGCATCTGTCCAAGTCTTATTTTCTTTTACTACTTCATAGGAATGCCCATTATATTCAAAAGAATAAATATTTAAAGAATCTGCACACTGTCCAAAACCTTGACTGCAATACATAATTAGAGCTGTAAAAAGAAGGCTATTTTTTAATGGTCTCATGTTTTTAATTATTGGTAATGGTTAAAAAATGAATCATAAGCTCTCCAAAGGTGTTATGATATCGGATACAATGTTATTCATATTTTTTTCAATCACTTTTCTTTTGATGTGCCTAATTAGTTCTTCTGTCGGCTAATAGTCAAAATATCTGCACCCTTTTCATTGTTATCTTGTCTTTATTATCAAAACAAACCCGAGATTGTTCCATCGCTATCCATATTGATGTTTTCAGCAGAAGGAGTCACTGGCAAACCAGGCATTCTAAGCATATTTCCAGCAATTGGTATTATGAATCCAGCTCCTGTAGCAATTTCAAACTCACGAATGTGTATGTCAAAATTTTCGGGGCGACCGATTAACTTTTCATTGTCGCTTAAGCTTTTTTGTGTTTTAGCCATGCAAATGGGTAGCTTGCCGTAGCCTAAATCTTCAAACCGCTTTAATTGCTTTTTTGCTTTAGCAGCAAGTACTACATTGTTCGCTCCATAGATCTTTCTGCAAATCTTTTCTATTTTAGTTAAAGGGGAGTCTTCTAGATTATAAGTTGGTATAAATTTCGACTCACAAATTTGGGATGCAGCTACTACTTTTTCAGCCAATTCAATACACCCTTTTCCACCATCAGCCCAACCATAACTGAGAGCTACTGGTACTCCTATTTTTTTGCAATGTGCATAAATCAGATCTTTTTCAGCTTCGGTATCGCTGGTAAAGGCATTTATAGAAACGACCACAGGTAATCCAAAGCTTTGAATACTTTCGATGTGCCTTTCTAAATTTGGAATTCCTTTCCTTAATGCATCTACATCTTCTTCTGTTAAGCTATTAAGTGGCTTTCCTCCATGATATTTAAGCGCTCGAATAGTGGCTACTATTACGACAGCTTTGGGTGATAAATTAGCTGTTCTACATTTTATGTTTAAGAACTTTTCAGCACCCAAATCAGCTGCAAAACCAGCTTCAGTTACCACATAATCGCCTAAGCTCATGCCCATTTTTGTAGCGATAATGGAATTGGTTCCCTGAGCGATATTAGCAAAAGGCCCTCCATGAATAATGGCTGGATTTCCCTCCAATGTTTGCACTAAATTTGGTTTAATAGCATCTTTTAATAAAACCGCTATGGCGCCTGATGAGTTGAGGTCTTTAGAATAAACAGCCTTTCCTTCAAAAGTATCTCCTATGTAGATATTTCCGCACATCTCCTGCAGGTTTTCTAAGTTTTTACACAAACATAAAATGGCCATAATTTCGGAAGCAGCAGTAATATTGAAACCAGTCTCTCGAGGAATTCCGCCTGCTTTACCACCCAATGCAGAAATAATGTTTCGGAGGGCACGATCGTTCATATCCATGCATCGTTTCCAGATTACAGTACGTGGGTCAATTCCTAAGCTCTTACTCTTGCTTTGGATGTTGTTGTCAATGAGGGCCGCCAATAAATTATTTGCCATAGCAATGGCATGAAAATCACCCGTAAAGTGTAAGTTGATATCAACCATGGGAATTACTTGACTCCATCCACCTCCAGCTGCACCTCCCTTCATTCCGAAAACAGGTCCTAGACTTGGTTCTCTTAATACAACCACTGATTTTTCACCAATGTGATTCAATCCGTCGCTTAGGCCAATGGAAGTGGTTGTTTTTCCCTCTCCAGCAGGAGTTGGGGTGATTGCTGTAACCAAAATGAGATTGCTTTTATTGACATTCGTCTCATCTATTAAACTCAGAGGCAGTTTAGCTTTTTCATTGCCGTAATACTCTAAACTGGCTTCTTTGATATTTAATTTCTTCGCAACTTCTCGAATGTGTTCAGGGCTAACTTTCTGGGCAATTTCTATATCAGTCATTTATTTTTTTCTAATTTATTGGATGTTACTTGTTAAATTGATGTCCAGTGATTTAGTAGAAGAATAGTAGCAAAACTTAGGGCTCAATTCTTCAAACAGAAAGTTACTAATTTAAACGAAAAAAATACTCAGGTTAAGACCTGAACCTTTATTGCTTTTATAAAATGTTGAGTTTTCAATTTTTCACTAACTTTACTAACAACAAGCTATAGCACACGTGCCTTAGCCAAACGTTGTGCTTGATGCAAAGACTATGAAAATTAGACTCAGATTAGCCATACTGATAGTTTGCTTTTTGACGGCTTGTAATTTCAATAAAATGTATCTGCAACCAACAAAAGTTCCTGTTGGTGCCAAAAAGCTGAAGCTATCGTCAGTAAAAGGTACAAACTATATCTTGTTTAGTGGGGATATGCACCAGCCAATATTTTTGAAAAACGGAAAAGATACCATTAACTTAGACTTTACAATAGAAAGCGTAGTTTTTAAAAGTTCAAACGGCAATAATCTTAACGGTTGGATACTCAAACCTAAAAATTTAACACCGACAATTACATTACTTCATTTTCACGGCAACGCAGGTTTTATATTAAGCCAATATCAAGCTCTGACACCTTTGTTGAAATATGGTTTTCAAATCTTTGTTTTAGATTACAGCGGTTTTGGTTTTTCAGAAGGTAAAGCAACGAGAACAAATGTTTTAATTGACGGAAATTCAGCACTAAACTATCTGAAAAGTAGAGAGGACGTAAAGAATACAAAATTGGTTATCTATGGACAATCTTTGGGGGGTCATTTATCAGCAGTTGTCGCTCAACAAAAACAACACGAAATTGACGGCTTGGTAATTGAAGGTGCTTTTTCATCTCATAAAGACATTGCTGCAAAAACAGCAGGTATTTTTGGACGAATGCTTGTAAGCGAAAAATATAGTGCTTACAAAGCTATTCAAGAATATAAAAAACCTGTTTTAATTATTCATAGCACGGAAGACAAAACAATTCCTTTTGAAATGGGACAAAAATTATTTAGCAACGCAAACGAGCCAAAAGAATTTTATGAAATAAAAAAATGCCATAT
>CAYPJC010000305.1:0-3255 GCA_964410855.1 uncultured Flavobacteriales bacterium
TTTTTTCTATTATGCCGGCTGGGCAGATAAATTAGAATATGCTTTCCCAAACAGAAAAATCAAACCACTTGGAGTCGCAGCCCAAATAATTCCTTGGAACTTCCCTTTGCTTATGGTTGCTTGGAAAATTGCTCCAGCACTTGCCTGCGGAAATTGTGTAGTGCTTAAGCCAGCTGAAACTACTTCGCTTACAGCTTTAAAGTTCGCTGAATTAATAAAAGAAGCTTGACTACCACATGGAGTAGTTAACATAATTACTGGTAATGGAAAAACTGGAGAAGCATTAGTTAAACATCCAGATATAGATAAAATTGCTTTTACAGGTTCAACAGAAGTCGGTAAACGCATTCAGCGATTAATTGCTGGCACAAATAAAAGGGCTACACTTGAATTAGGCGGAAAAGCAGCTAACATTATTTTTGATGACGCCCCAATTGATCAGGCAATCGAAGGAATTATAAACGGGATATTCTTTAATCAAGGTCATGTTTGTTGTGCAGGTTCTCGTTTATTCGTGCAAGAAAATATTTACAAAGAAGTACTTCAAAAACTAAAGATGCGACTTGAGACTCTCATCATAGGAGACCCTTTGGATAAGAATACAGATATAGGAGCAATCAATTCAAAAAGTCAATTGGATGTGATAAATAAATACTTAAAAATTGGAAAAGAAGAAGGACTAGAGAGTTTTCAACCCAAGTCAAAAATTCCTAAAAAAGGATTTTACTGCGCTCCTACTCTATTCTTAGATGTGGCACAATCTAGCCAATTGGTGAAAGAAGAAATATTTGGACCTGTGCTAGCAATCCAGACATTTAGAACTGTAGATGAAGTTATTGAGAAAGCAAACAATACTCCTTATGGGCTTTCAGCAGGCATTTGGACAGACAAAGGTTCAAAGGCATTTAATTTAAGCAGTCAGTTAAAGGCTGGGGTAATTTGGATAAATACATACAATAAATTTGATCCTACTTCACCCTTTGGTGGATTTAAAGAAAGTGGATTTGGCAGAGAAGGTGGGCTTCATGGGCTAGAGTCTTATTTAACTGTTGAAGTATAGTATAATCAATAAAAACGCTTAATTCCTTTAGAGTGTCAGATAACTGACTTTCAGCAAAAAGAATAAGTCACTTTTTCATTGGCTAGTAGGCTACTTCTTTATCAACTCCTCCAATTGACTTCTTAAAAAAACAACTTCGCCATTCAAGTGATTAATTCTACTTTCATATTGTTCTCTT
The DNA here is from genome assembly GCA_964410855.1 of uncultured Flavobacteriales bacterium. Classification (GTDB taxonomy): domain Bacteria; phylum Bacteroidota; class Bacteroidia; order Flavobacteriales_E; family Vicingaceae; genus JAVJQS01. The sequence continues at coordinate 1,239 of CAYPJC010000305.1, forward strand.
TCTTTTTCAGAAAAAGCATAATTATTTTGATTTGTAGCGCCATATGCATTATCACAATTAGAAAAGAAAAATTTTTCATCGAACCCAAGGATTTGACTTGGAGTAACTTCTAAGATTTCACTAATTTTTGACAAACGAGATAGAGTTAATTCCACCTCATCTTTCTCAAGTCTGCTATAATTTCTTTGACTAATATCTAGCTCAGAAGCCATGTATTCTTGTGTATATCCCTTTAATTCTCTCACCTTGCGAAGGTTAACCCCTACTTTCATCTCTAAATTTTAAAGTCTAAATTAGACATTATTTGTCATTACTTAGACTTCAATAAGCTATGTGACTGATTTTGCATACTGTACATTTAGGTCATTCTTAGGTTCTACCAATTTTACAAAGCTTTTAACACACCATGGAAAGGCTTGTTTTAGGAGACACTAAAACGAAAACCTTCCTCACAGAAAAGCACTTATAATCGGTCAACTAAAGGGTAAATTAAAATATTAACTTTAAAATATAAATTATGAGAAATTTAAAAGTATTCTTAGGAGTATTGATTGTTGCAGCAATCACATTGGTAGCTTGTGAAAAGGAAGAAACCGAAACAACTAATTCGGCAGGTACGCCAACAAGTTCAAAAAGAATAAAATCTTCAACTAACAAATCAACAAACAGTGATTATCCAATAATTATTACCGAAGATCTAACGGTGGAAGAAAATCTTACAACTGTTATTCTAAATTTGAACGAAAATGAAGTTTTGTATTCCACAAATTTTAACGGCATTAGAACAAATGAAATATTGCTAAACGTTGCAGGTGACCAATTTCCTGACGACCCAGAAAATCCGAATAATCCAAATTTAACCGCAGGTTGTCATGTTACTATTCCTGGTTGTCTTGCACTTCTTGTTGCTGTGCACAACTTTAACCTTGAAAACTGTGACTACTCCTCTGGGATAATTTTATCATCCTCATGGAACATGTATGTTATAGGAACTGACTGTAATGGGGATAATGAAGCGTAAACTATGATGAGAAATAAAATTTTAACTTCTTTTATAGTCGTTATTTTACTACTTGGTAGTAAAATAACGACTTACTCCCAATCAACTAGTCGTGAGGACTCATTGGTTCATAAATACAATACAGAAGGACCTTCTAAATTTTTAGCATTTGAATTTCTCAATTACGTTCATTTTGAAGGTGTCGAAAATAGCTTACGACATGACAATACTTTGTATTTCATTGATGAAGCAGGTTCATATAAACTATTAGCCAGCGAGAATCTTATTTTAAGTGGCCCGGAAAAATTTATTTTTGATCAATTAGATTTCGTTGAAAAGTGCGAATTTAAAAACAGTATCGAATTTAAAACACTGAACATTAATTGGCTCAACAAACAATTGGAAGTGTACGTGGATAAGTTTCATGCAGCGGTAGTCTTTTACAAAGAAGAAGGAACAGGAGAAATTCAAGTATATAAACTAATCGTCAAATAGGGACATAATTTATTCGACCTGATTGGTTCTAAAAATCTATCAGGTCGAATGCTAAACTAAAACTCCTGTTAATCGAAAACGCTACAAATTTAAGAACCGCACTTTAACAAATTTTAATTTGGATACTCTACAAAGTGCTCTATTTTAGCGAAGTGATTAGTAAATACATCTTTATTTCATTAAGTTTCTTTTTTATTTTACCAGCGAAAGCCCAGATTGACAGCAGTGCTATTATTATAAAAACTGATTTAGTGAAACAAAAACGTTTTGGTCTAATTCTAATTCCTTCTAGGGCACCAAATAGCTATGGAATTTCAGTAGGCCCTTTAGGTTCAGAGGCTTGGTGTGGAATGCCCTATTACAAGAAGTCTCACGGAATAAACATTCAACTGATCGGCCAGGGTGCTTTTTCCATTATGTTCGCACCTTTAAATATCTACCAACAGATGGCTGACGAATTAAAGAATCCAATTCCTTATGATTCTTTGAAATCCAAAGACCTACTCCGAGCCATACACAATG
>CAYPJC010000306.1:0-3238 GCA_964410855.1 uncultured Flavobacteriales bacterium
TAAATATTAAAATTAAAAATAGTAAAAGTTCCATCCAACCAAGAGGTTTATTAGCAGGCTTCTTCCCTTATTTTAATACGGTTGACGGCTTTGCTCCAGAGAAGAAGATTATGGTTTATAACTGGGCTGATAGTTTAGGTAGATCAATTGATGTTAGCCCGTTTATAGGATATGCTGTTGCTAGAGAAACATTTACAGGCAGAATAGAATTAAAATCACAATACCAAAAAGAAAAAAGAGGGCGTATAAATTTTACATTCGGAAGAAAAACCATAGATTTTAACCGAGAAGAATCTATTTCTGATCGACTCAATACAATTGCTACCACCTTCTTTACAGGAAACTTTAAAAAATTGTATCAGTCAGATTTTATAGAATTAGAACACCAAATAGACATCATAAATGGATTGGAGTTTGGAGTAAAATTAGCTTATGCAAACAGAACTGAGCTTTCCAATAACTCATATTTCCAACTTTTAGAGATCACAAATCGAATTTTTACCCCAAATATCCCTGTAAATGAAGAAGTATTTACGAATCCAGAACTGATAGAAGACAATGTTGCCTTTAATGTAGATTTTAGCCTGAAATGGACTCCACAACAATTCTATACCTATCGTAATAATAAAAAGATACTCTTAAACTCAAAGTATCCAACTTTTGGTCTAGGATACAGAAAAGGAATCAGTGGCATTTTTGAAAGCGTTTCGAATTATGATATGATTCGAGTTTCAATTAATCAAAGCTTTTCATTTGGGCTTATAAATAAGGTGACTTACTATCTGGAGGCTGGGAAATTCTTAACAAATTCAACGACATACTTTGCAGATTATCAAAACTTCAATACAACCCCCTCCTTCGTAATTGACAATGATTTATACAATGGTTTTCGGCTTCTTGATTATTATGGATTCAATACAAAAAATGAATATTTTGAAGCTCATTTGGCTATTGAGAATGATCACATTATTTTGAAAAGATTACCCTTTTTAAATAATACTTCAATGGGCGAAAAGTTGGAGTTTAGTTATTTAATTACAGAGCGGAACATTCATTATTATGAAACAGGCTGGTCATTGACCAACATATTCTTTTTAATGGATGCAGGCGCTTTCGTATCTTTCCGAGATCAACAATTTGAAAGTGTAAACTTTAAATTGAAGTTCTATTTTTTTAAATAATAATCTTCAAAAGACTTCAAATAGTTTAGAAATAAATCAATTAATGCTGCCATATTGTCTTAATTGTTAAGCTTTTTTATACAAAAACTGCCATTATTGCTTATTGCTTTCTTTAATTCCAAGTGGGTACTATTTTGATACCTTCATTTAACAATCAAAAAGTTAAATATGAATTTTAAGAATTATACCATTAAAGCTCAAGAAGTCGTTCAACAGGGGCAGCAATTGTCAATGACTAATGGTCATCAAGCAATTGAAAATGGGCATTTGTTAAAAGCCACATTTGAGGTAGACGAAAGTGTTACTCCTTTCTTATTAAAAAAATTAGGAGTGAACCTCAATAATTTAGAACAAGCCCTTGATCGAATTATCAGCTCCTACTCCACTGTTAAAGGTGGCGATCAATACCTTTCGAAAAAAGCAAATGAATCTTTGAATCATGCTAATGGGTATTTGAAAGAATTCGGAGATGAATTTATTTCAATAGAACATTTGATTTTAGGAATCTTAAAAACCGGTGATCAAATTTCACAGTTGCTAAAAGATAGCGGGCTTAACGAAAAAGATTTAAAAACTGCCATCAAAGAATTACGAAAAGGAGAAAAAGTTACCTCTCAAACTGCTGAGGACACATACAACTCTCTAGAGAAATATGCAAACAATCTTAACCAGATGGCCAAAGAAAATAAATTGGATCCTGTAATTGGTAGAGATGAAGAAATTAGAAGAGTGCTTCAAATATTATCTAGAAGAACTAAAAATAATCCAATACTTATTGGCGAACCTGGAGTAGGTAAAACTGCTATTGCAGAAGGATTAGCTCATCGAATAATAGCTGGAGATGTACCTGAGAATATAAAAGACAAACAAATATACTCTCTTGATATGGGTGCATTAATTGCAGGAGCAAAATACAAAGGAGAGTTTGAAGAACGATTAAAGTCTGTTATAAAAGAAGTTACGAGTGCAAATGGAGATATCGTTTTATTTATTGACGAAATTCATACATTAGTAGGCGCTGGCGGTGGTGAAGGAGCTATGGATGCCGCCAATATTTTAAAACCTGCCCTAGCAAGAGGAGAACTAAGAGCGATTGGGGCCACTACATTAAACGAGTATCAGAAATATTTTGAAAAAGATAAAGCCTTAGAGCGTCGTTTTCAAAAAGTGTTAATTAACGAACCAAATACCGAAGATGCAATCTCAATTTTAAGAGGAATTAAAGAAAAATATGAAACTCATCATAAGGTGCAAATTAAAGATGAGGCCATAATTTCTGCCGTCGAATTATCTCAGCGCTACATCACCGATCGTTTTTTACCAGACAAGGCAATTGACCTAATTGATGAAGCTGCTTCAAAGCTCAGAATGGAGATGAATTCAAAGCCGGAAGCATTGGATGAACTTGACAGGAAAATAACTCAACTAGAAATTCAAAGAGAAGCTATTAAAAGAGAGAAAGACCAAGCAAAATTAAAGCAACTCAATAAGGAAATTGCCAATTTAAATGAAAAAAGAAATGAATTAAATGCTAAATGGCAAGCTGAAAGAGAAATTGTTGATGGTATTCAAAAAGCAAAAGAAGACATTGAGCAATTCAAATTTGAAGCGGAACAAGCAGAACGGTCAGGAGATTACGAAAGCGTAGCAGAAATTAGATATGGGAAAATAAAAGAAAGCGAAATTCAATTAGAAAATTTCAAAAAAAGGTTAACAGAACTGAAAATGAAATCAACTCTAATTAAGGAAGAGGTCGATTCGGAAGAGATTGCAGATGTTGTTAGCAGATGGACAGGGATACCAATAAGTAAAATGCTTAAAAGTGAACGCGAAAAGTTAATTCATCTAGAGGAAGAATTGCATAAAAGAGTTATAGGTCAGGAAGAAGCAATTGCTGCTGTTTCTGATGCTGTTAGGAGAAGTCGTGCAGGCATGCAAGATGAAAAGAAACCTATTGGCTCATTTATATTTTTAGGTACAACAGGAGTTGGTAAAACAGAATTGGCAAAATCACTTAGTGAATATTTGTTTAATGATGAGAGTGCAATGACTAGAAT
>CAYPJC010000307.1:0-3230 GCA_964410855.1 uncultured Flavobacteriales bacterium
TACTCATTTTTCTTCTTTTCTTTTGGCTTGAACCAAAAGAAACAAAAGTTCAAGACTAAACAAGCTTCTTCTATTTTGCCTACGCTGCCCAGTGTTTTGTCTTGTGTAACCTAGGTTAACTTTAATTAGAATCTATGCCTTTAACTTTGTCTACCTAAACTATAAATAATGGGATTTTTAAAAACATTGAGAGACATGATTACAACTGAAAAAATAGATTTTACAGAAAAAATAAAACAAGGAGCTCCTATAATAGATGTTAGAACTTCAGCTGAATTTAACAGCGGTCATTCGAAAGGGAGCATTAACATTCCACTGAATATCTTAAGTGTTAAATTAAATAACTTTACGAATAAAGAAGTCATCGTTGTTTGCAAGTCTGGCATGCGTGCTAGTCAAGCCAAGCAATTGTTCGATAGACAAGGAATTGCGTGTCACAATGCAGGGGCTTGGCAAAATATTGCGAAAAATTAAGAAGCCTTAGACTCTAAATCCGATAATACAAACATCATCAACCTGTTCTTCCTTTCCTTTCCATTCTATAAAAGCATGGTCAATACTTTTCTTTTGCTCACTCATAGATTGGTTGCTAATGGAAACTAATAACTGTTTAAAAGCTTTGTACAAATATTTTTTACCTCTCAAACCTCCAAATTGGTCTGCATAACCATCAGTAAATAGGTAAAAGATATCTCCTTTATTCAATTTTATTTCTGTTTGTGTAAATGGTTTTTTATGAGCATACTTCCCTATGGGTTGCTTATCTGTTTTGTGGATAATAATATTATGGTCAGATAAAGACTCTGGATCTTTACAAATTTGATAGAGCGGATTATTTGCTCCTGACACAGTCATTAATTCTTTTTTAAAATTTATTTTACAAAGGCATATATCCATACCGTCTAATATTTCAGCCTCGCTTTGCTTAAATGAATCTTCAACAAGGATTGAAACTTGATCTAAAATCTCAGCTGGTTCAGTTAAGTGAAATTGCTTTAAAGCACTATCTAAAGCTTTAGAACAAATAATACTAACAATAGCACCTGGCACTCCATGACCTGTACAATCGGCACATGCAATATAAATATCATCTCCTTCAGTACAAAACCAGTAAAAGTCACCTGCAACAATGTCTCTTGGCTTATAGTAAATAAAATTATTAGGAATAAATTTATCGACGACTTGACTAGATGGTAAAATAGCATCTTGAATTCTTTTAGCATATCGAATACTTGCTGTAATTTCTTTATTTTTTTCACTTAATTCTGAATTCTTCTTCCGAATTAATAAACGCCTTTTCCGGTCTTCATCAAGGATTTTACTAAGTAATCGGTAAATAACTAGGCTAAGAAGAAGCACCATAAAAAGTGAAATGGAAATATTCTTAAAGAGTTCAACTCTAGCTTTAGCAATAAATTCCTCAAAAGGCAAATCAACAACAACTAATCCAATTACATTATTTCCATCCTTAACCGGTGAAAAAGCAGACAACCACACTCCATTTTCATCTTCATAAGCAGGTAACACTCCTCCTTTTTTATAATTTTTTAAAAGCCCATCAGGAAAGTGTTCATAGGTATGTCGATAAAATGGTTTATCTGAAGAGGTAATTCCAAAAAAGAAATGCTCTTTAGTTGAATCATAAGTTAAGGTATAAATTGGTGTATTTAATTCTAGTAACTCTTGAGTTGTGCTTAGTATTTTGTGCTGTCTTTGGTAATAGTAATGTTGATCATTCGTTTCAATATCATCTACATTAGGAAACATCTTAAGAATCATATTAAACTCATTCGCGTCCATTTGAGCCGAAAGTGTTTTTGAGATTCCCTGAAGATTCTGAAGCATGTTTTCCTCTGCGGTATCAATATGAATGATGTAAGAATGAACGGAAAAATAGGCTGTAAGAGCAAATAGTCCAATAAATATGGTCGCGAAAATCCTTCTTGTTAAGCCCTTTAGCATCATAAGTTTAGTTTTATTAGATACAAAATAAGAGAAAATATGAGCTATTTGATATTAATAATTATATTAAGTTTGTTCTGTCAAGCATTTGACCTTAAATATATATTTTGATGAAATAAATGAACAATTTGAGAATTATGGATTCAAGTTTATGACAATGAGTCGAAATTTTTAGGTTAAGCGACAACTTAACTTTTACCATGAATACTTCTCTTTCCTTCATTTCAAAGAATTGCTCCATTTCATCCAAGCAAATCGGAGCAACGCTTCAACTGCTTAATGCTGATGCCACAATTCCATTTATTGCTCGGTATCGAAAAGAGGCTACCGGTAATTTAGATGAAGTTGAAATTGAACTGATAGAAAAATTAAATCATCAGTTTTTAGAACTAGAAAAACGGAAAGAATTTATACTTAAAACCATTGAAGAACAAGGCAAGCTAAGCAGTGAATTAAAAAACACCATTGAGGCTTGCTTTAATCTTATTGAGCTTGAAGACCTTTACCTACCCTATAAATCGAAAAGGGAAACCAAAGCTGATAAGGCCAGGAAGTTAGGTTTAGAGCCTCTTGCTAAAATTATAATGGCCCAGAACAATACGGACATTAAAGGATCAGCAAGTACCTTCATTAACAATCAAGTAGATTCAGTAGAAACGGCCTTAGAAGGAGCACGATTCATAATGGCTGAGTGGATGAATGAACGCCTTGGTTTAAGGGATCAATTGCGAAAAATGATGGAGCGCAAAGGAAAAGTAAAATCTACCTTAGTAAAAAGTAAAGAATCAGAAGCAGAAAAGTTTAAAGACTATTTTAAATGGGAAGAGGATTTATACCGAATCCCGGCACACCGGTTTTTAGCAATTAATCGTGGAGAGAATTTGGGGTTTTTGAAATTTAAAATTGAAATGCCGACTAAGGAAATTGAAAACACAATTTCAACTTTCTTTATTCGAGGGAATAATTTTGCTGCAAATGCACAAATAGAAATAGCTGCAAAAGACACTTGGAAAAGATTACTTCAACCGGCTTTAGAGAATGAGTTTAAAAAGCAGCACAAGTTAAAAGCTGATGAAATTTCCATTAAGGTTTTTGGAGAAAACTTAAAACAATTGCTCTTAAGTGCTCCCTTAGGTGAAAAACGATTAATGGCAATTGACCCAGGCTTTAGATCTGGTTGTAAAGTCGTTTGTCTGGACGAAACTGGCCATCTTTTGTATAATGAAACTATTTACCCCCACCCTCCAAAGAATGAGCAAAAGCAAGCG
>CAYPJC010000308.1:0-3208 GCA_964410855.1 uncultured Flavobacteriales bacterium
GCCAGTGATAATATTACTGACGTCATTGTTTTTATTGATGATCAATCTTTAGGCTTTTTTGAATTACCTGCTAGTATTCCAATTCAACAAACTGGCCAACATAATCTAAAAATTAGAGGAGTAATTAGAGTGGATGGCAATTCAAATAACAAACAGGACTATCCTTTTTATACTACCTATGAAGTAGATACACTTTTTGTGCCAGAACAAGAAATATCAATTAGCCCAGTGGTTGAGTATTTTAGTACAGTTGACTTTACTGAACCATGGTCAGGAGAGGACTTTGAAGGTGGAATAAACTTTGAATATAGCCCAAATAGTGATACTGTATTTGTTAGAGAAAATGATCCTACTAAAGTTTTTGAAGGTAATTATTCAGGTTCAGGTATCTTAGATTCTTCTGATAATTTGTTTGAAGCTTGGACGCCAACCTTTAGTGACATTCCAAGAAATGGCACTGCTGTTTTTATGGAATTAAATTACAAATCAACTCATACATTTGTTGTTGGTATTTATGCCAATAATCAATCATATGAAAGCGCTATCGTGTTTTTTAAACCTCGTTTTTCATGGACAAAAGTTTACATAAATTTAGGTGAGGTATTTTCTATACTTTCAACAGCCTCAAATTATAATCTTTCCTTTGGGATTCAAAAAGCCCTTGGAGAAGAAGGCGAGCTGCAACTTGATAATGTTAAACTGCTACACTTTCAATGAATAATAAATTACAAGCCTTAAAGTACATTCTGTTTGATTTTATATCAGCACTAATTGCTTGGAGCTTGTTTTATCGATTTCGTAAAGTGTATTTAGAACCCAGTAAATTTGGCTACGAGGTCCCAGTTGAATACAATGAAACCTTTTTCTATGCTTTACTCATAATTCCTACCTCTTGGATACTGCTTTATGCTTCAACTGGTTTTTACAGAAACAGTTACCGCAAATCTCGATTGAAAGAATTTTCTCAAACTATTACTGCAAGTTTGTTTGGTTGCATTATGCTTTTCTTTATTTTTATCTTGGATGATGAAATAGATACTTATCAAGATTATTACCTCTCTTTTTTATATATCCTATTCTTTCATTTTGTAATTACCTATTTCTTCCGATTTCTAATCACAAGTAACACCGTTTATAAAATTCAACACCGTAAGATTGGATTTAACACCATGATTATAGGTTCAAATGAAGAGGCTTTAAAGCTGTATAAAGAAATGGATGGTGAGAAAAAATCATACGGCAATAAGTTTATTGGATTTGTTAGGGTAAATAAGAAAGATGAGTATTTAATAGAAAAGCATCTACCATTTTTAGGTAATATCAACGAATTAAAAATCATTGTAGCGCAGAATAAAGTAGAGGAAGCCATTATAGCTATTGAATCTTCAGAACATAAAAACTTAGAATATATATTAAGCGAACTTGAAGGACTCAAGGTCTTAATAAAGGTAATTCCTGACATGTATGATATTCTTTCAGGTTCAGTAAAAATGAGCTCCATATTTGGTGCCCCTTTAATTAATATTAATCGAGAAATAATGCCTCCTTGGCAGCAGACAATTAAAAGAGGAATTGATATTTCAGTTTCACTATTTGTATTAATTATTTTCAGTCCTCTTTTTATTATTGTTGGATTAATTGTAAAATTTACTTCTGAAGGCCCAATCATATTCTCCCAAGAACGAATAGGCATTCATGGCAGACCGTTTATGATTCAAAAGTTCAGGTCTATGTTTTCTGATGCTGAAAAAAATGGACCAGCATTATCGAGTGAAAATGATTCAAGAATCACCAATTTTGGGCGCTTTATGCGTAAAACACGTCTTGATGAAATCCCCCAATTCTACAATGTCCTTATTGGTGATATGGCTCTAGTAGGGCCTCGACCTGAACGTCAATTTTTTATAAATAAAATTGTTGAAAAGGCCACGCATTATAATCACCTTTTAAAAGTTAGGCCTGGAATTACTTCCTGGGGGCAAGTAAAATATGGATATGCTGAGAATGTAGATGAAATGATTGAACGTTTAAAATTTGATATCATCTACATCGAAAATATGTCCTTATTCGTTGATTTCAAGATCCTTATATACACTGTCCTTATCGTAATAAAAGGGAGCGGAAAATAATTTTGTAGTCCCTCAAAAGCTTACTTATTTTTGCATTTCACTAACAAAAAAGACAAATGAATAAAGTTGCCGTTATTGGAGCAGGTACCATGGGAAATGGAATTGCTCACACTTTTGCTCAATTTGGGCATCACGTATCTTTAATCGATATTTCTCAAGACTCTCTAGATAAGGCTCTAAATACTATTGGAAAGAACCTTGAGAGACAAGTGACAAAAGAACGAATAAGCGCTGAAGACAAGCAAAACACCTTAAATAACCTGAGCACATTTACAAAAATAGAAGATGGTATTAAAGGAGTTGATTTAGTCGTTGAAGCTGCAACTGAAAACATTGATATAAAACTTCAATTATTTAAGCAATTGGATGAAATATGCGCCCCTCATGTTATCCTTGCTAGTAATACTTCATCAATTTCAATTACAAAAATTGGTTCAGTTAATTCGAGTCCTGATAAGGTGATTTGTATGCAGTTTATGTATCCAGTTAGAATTTTTAATTTAGTTGATATTATTAGAGGTTATGAAACTTCTGATGAAGTAACTAAAATAATTATGGAGGCTTCAACAAAATTGAATAAAGCTCCTGTTGAAGTGAACGACTACCCAGGTTTTATTGCAAATCGCATATTAATGCCCATGATAAATGAGGCAGTTTATTCTCTTTATGAAGGAGTTGCAGGTGTTGAAGAAATAGATACAGTAATGAAATTAGGCATGGCTCATCCTATGGGTCCGCTTCAACTAGCTGATTTTATTGGCTTAGATGTTTGCCTTTCAATTTTACACGTATTACGCGATGGGTTTGGTAATCCTAAATATGCACCATGTCCATTATTAGTTAATATGGTTACTGCTAAAAAGCTTGGCGTAAAATCAGGTGAAGGTTTTTATGATTATTCTGAAGGAACAAGAGATTTAAAAATTTCAGCTAGCTTTAAGTAATCGATTTGAAAATATAAATAAAGCCCAAATAATATTATTTGGGCTTTATTTAGGGCTTGCTTAAAAAGTCAGAAGTGCGTTAGAGTTTTTATTTACAAAGTAAAGATGTGTAAATACACCTCGAACTGAAGCAAA
>CAYPJC010000309.1:0-3202 GCA_964410855.1 uncultured Flavobacteriales bacterium
TAATAACCAAAGCTCCAAATATTCCACCTAAGAGGCCAACCAATAACCAAGGTAACCTGGCTCTTGTCAATACTTTTACGCTATCGGTTGAGTCAACGCTTTCTGAAATTCCAGAAGCCATTTGGTAATCCTTGTCGGCTTCTTCTTTTATTACGTCAACTATATCATCAATGGTTATTCTTCTAATTAATCGATAAAGTTCATCTACTACAGGCAATACAACTAAATCATATTTTTCCATAATAGCAGCTATTTCCTCTGACTTTTCATAGGCTTTTACTGCAAACACATCTTCAAAAAACATATCTTCTACCTTACTGCCATCTGGGGCTAATAGAAGTTTTTTTAGCGATAAGGTTCCGACTAACTTATCACTTTCATTGACCACATAAATTGTATATACATTTTCAATATCTTCTGCTTGTTTGCGCATCTCTCGTATGCACTGTAATAGCGTCCAATTTATATTAACTTTTATAAGCTCTTTAGCCATTAGGCCTCCAGCAGAATCTTCGGGGTAGTTTAATAGGTCAACAATATCACTTGCCTGTTCAGGGTCTTTTAGAGAAGAAATTACATCATCCTTTTTTCGATCTGATAGTTCCGCCATTATATCTGCGGCATCATCAGAATCCATGTGATCGACAAATTTTTCAGCTATCTCGGCAGCTTCAATATTTGATAGAAACTTCTCTCTAACATCCTCTTCTAATTCAATAAGCACATCCGAGGCCAAACTGTCATCCAAGTAGGGGTATAGGATGTTTGCTTCATCTTCCTCAAGCGCGTCGATTATTTCTGCAATATCAGCAGGATGCAATTCATTGATTTGATCCAGTAATTGATCCTTTGCACCCTCGTTTAATTGAAGTTTTATATCATCTAAATACTCCTTGGTAAGTTCAAACTGCATAGTAATTCAATTTCAAAGCGAAGGTAAACTTTTGAAAGTAAAGATAGGGGAGGTTTATATGGCTTTATACTTTAGGGTTCTTTTCAATCAAGTTTGTTAGATTAATAAATTCTTGGACACTTAATTGTTCGGGTCGTTCATTAAAAATAGTGTTATTTTTCACCTCTTCACTCAGCATTGATTTTAGCGAATTCCGCATGGTTTTTCTTCGCTGATTGAATGAAAGTTTAACAATACTTTTAAATAGTTTTTCATTGCAATCTAGATTCTTCGTTGGATTTCTTCTTAAACGAATAACTGCAGATTTTACTTTTGGAGGAGGTTGAAAAACGTGCGGTTCAACAGTAAATAAGTATTCTATTTCGTAAAAGGCCTGTAATAAAATACTTGTTATTCCATAGATTTTAGAACCCTCTTTGGATGCTATACGCTCTGCTACTTCTTTCTGAAACATACCTACAATTTCAATAGCATGGTCTTTATATTCCAAGGCTTTGAATAATATTTGAGAAGAGATATTGTAAGGGAAGTTGCCTATAATTCCAAAACTATTGCCATTAAATAATTTGTTTAAATCAGTAGCCAAAAAATCCCCTTTAATCAATTTTTCCTGATTTATCCAATCTTGATTTTTCAAATACTCAATTGATTCGGTATCTATATCAATTATAAATAAATCTAAATCTTTTCGCTTATTTAAATACTTAGTTAGAACTCCCATTCCTGCTCCAACTTCTAAGCACATAGAATATTTTTGTTCAATATTGAAAGCGTCAACAATGTCTTTAGCAATTCCTTCATCTTTAAGGAAATGTTGGCCCAAGCCTTTTTTCGCTCTAACGTTTTTCAAGTTTAGGCCTCCTCTAATAAAGTTCGGAATGCAACAAATTTATCTTTGAACTTTTCTGTATGTTCAGCTTGAAGTTTAGGAGCAAAATTAGCTTGGTAGCGGTGTAAATCTGCCATACTTTCACATCTATATTGAATATTGTAGGTCACTCCCTCTTCTTCTTGATCACGGCTAATCACTTTTAAAATTCGATGATCTTTAAATACTCCGGTGTTCAAAACATCCTGAATGTGCTTGCTTTTCATCCAAGCCAACCAGTCTTTATGAGATTCGGTTTCTACATTAACGGTAACACTATATATGATCATAGTTAATTAATTTCTACATCAGGTTTATCGCCTCTCAGAGCTCTATATCTTTTTCGGCTTTCGGCAACATATAAGCTTGCGGGGTAAATTGTTAATAAGCGCTTATATAAATCCATTGCTTCTTCTTTGTTACCCAGTTCTTCTTCTTCAAGTTTAGCTAAAGCAAAAAGGGCATTGTCGCCAAGAATATCCGAAGCATAATCGGCAATTAATAATTTCAAATGTTCTGCAGCTTTGTTATAGTCTTTCCTTTGAAATTCAATTTCAAATTTCGTAAATAGAATTTCATCTTTTAATGCAGAAGCAGGAAAAAATTTTGGAATTGAATCTAAGGTAATTACAGCTGATTTAAAGTCTTTTTTGAAAATTAACAATTCAGCACGTGCATACATTTCTAAAGGTTCGCTAATGCTATCTAATCCAATATTATCAGTAATAAGAAGGGACAATTCCATAGCATCATTGGCTATTAATTTTGATGTCGATCCTTTTAAGACATCCAGTTGTGCCTGAGCCCAGTAAAAATCACCAACATAGTATGCAATTTTCGCATTTTTAAATTTTGCAGTTTCTCCAAGTTGATCGTACTTAAAGTTTTTTTCAACTTGTGAGTATAGAAGTGATGCTTCCCATGTTTCGCCACTTAGTAACATTAGGTCTGCTAAATCAATTTTAACTCTAGCTTTTTCTTGTTTACTAATTCCTCTTAATAAAATTGCTTCTTCAAGTATTGTTTTTGCTTTTGGAATATTATTAAGGTAATAGGCATATAGTGTTGCCTGATCTTGGATTAAAGAAATAGTAAAGGTTGACTTTCCTAATTCTTCTATAGTTTCTTCATAGCTCAAACGCAACCGTTCTATATCTTCAGTTGTGTAATTAGGGTTAGATGTAATTTTTTCTTTCAAAACCTCTACAAGTTTCATTTTGGAGTTAAGGTAATATGGATTCTCATCTCCATATTCAATTACATATAAAAACGATTTTTCAGCAATCTCATAGTTCTCATTTGCAATGCATAATTTCCCTAGCAAATAAAGCCTTTTTCCGTTTTCGCCTTCCCTTTTATCAATTGCCTTTGATTGAAGAAAGGCACCAGTGAAATTTTTATCTTGGATATAGAGCCAAATC
>CAYPJC010000310.1:0-3194 GCA_964410855.1 uncultured Flavobacteriales bacterium
TGGTAAGCTTCCATTGTTTTCAAGAAAGCTTTTACAAGTCGTTTCATCGAAACGGTCAATCCCATAAAAATTAGACGAAGTTTTATACCCATTAGGAGGAGAGTAGGGTTCAGATGCAAAGACGGCGACTAAAATTAATTCTTCAGACTCATCAATAATAACAGATGATCCAATCGTATAAAATTGTGGATCTAATAAATTAAATTTTCCTTCTTTCTCATTTAACCAAGATGTTATTGCAGCTTTTACTGCTTTTAAGTTTGTGTTGATTTCCAATCGATCTCCGCCCACATCAACTTCTTCTTTTGAACCTATTGTAACCATTGCAGCATTTTCACCTGATTGAGCAAACATGCCTTCATAAAACAATATTCGACTCATTAAATCCTTCTTCTTTGCTTGATCTTGTTCGTGTGAGATTCTCCCAAGATTCATAATGTATTCGCCTTGGTCAAAAGCAACCGCATCTAATAATTCATCTGAGCTGAATTGATGCAGTCCCTCCTTTTTTCTGAGCTTGTTTATTTCTTCAATTAAAATCTGATTAACTTCTTCTTCTACAAACTGAACTTGAGCTTGAGTTGCAGAATAAGCTATCATAGCAAGAAACAAAACAATTTTTCTCATGGTCTGTCAATAATAATTTCAACACGCCTATTTAATGCTTTTTGATTCTCATCTAAATTTGCATTTAATGGACTATCTTCTCCTGACCAACTAAGATAGGTATTTACTTTACCATTCCCTTTTAAATAAGTGGAAATGGCTTGGGCTCTATCTTGAGACAATTTCAAATTGTATTCAAAATCAGCATCAGAGTCAGTATAACCCTCTACTTTTATGGGTTGAGAAAAATTAGATGGCAACTGCCTAATAAACAGCTTTAATTTCTCTTCTTCTTCTTCGCCTAAAAAGTATTGAGCAACTTCAAAATACACAGTATGATTCCATTTAGTCGTTTTTTGAGGCAGTTTTGGTTCATTTTTCAATTGTCTGTTACACCCTTTGGCTGTTTCATAAAGCTCAAAATTGTCCAAATAGTAATAACTACTCCAATTAGATAAATTGTTGTTTATTAATTTCTCTTTTAAAAAATACCTTGCATAAAAATTCCCAAAGGTTAAATAACCTTCTCCACCCCGAGCAACAAAAGTTCCTTCTATTTTTTTCCAGTTCTTGCTTTCAGACCCTAATATTTCTTTTGTTACTACTTGAGGATATTTTCGAAAAGGAGTCCAATCAGGGTAATACAAGCGTTCTTTGCTAAAGTAGGCTCCAACTTTATCAATTGCAATTGGTGTTTCAGGGTCTATTTTTATGTAATATGAAAAACAATAGAGTTGATTTTGTTTCAGGGTATCTGAAAGCTCAACTTGCAGGTACTCTACTCCATTGTCATAGTCGCACAAAAGAATAATGCCTGCCATTCCTTCTCCCTCATAGGGTGCAATTTTGGATTTGAAACCACAAGCGTGAAATAATTCTGGCGTTCCTGCATTCGCTTCTTGCCAATATTTAGCTCTATCAAGTTGTCTTAGACCGTCTGGACATTTCAATACTTCTTCGAAGCCAGGATTTGGAATTAAATTTTGCGAAAACCCAACTATATTTAAAAATAAAATAGCCACAAGAGTGGCTATTTCGCTTTTATATTTCATTTTATTCTACCTCAAACTTATGGTAACTCTTTGATTTTTGCCGCGTTCAGTTTCTGATGCAGGTTGATTTGCATCAACACTAAAATATTCTAACTGAGTAGCTGAAACTCCACGGTCAATTAATTGCTTTTGAATATAGAAACCACGGCGCTTGCCTAATATTTTAACCTCTGTTTCTTTTGGATCAATATGCCCTTGAAGGGAAATTTTAACGTCTGGGTTTTCAGTCAAGTAATTTGCTACTTTATCTAGCTTCTCAGATTCGGAAGCCTTTGGCTCAAATTTTTCATCATCAAAATAAATAACCTGCTTATCTACTTTCCATACTTCTACTTTTACAGGCACGACTTTAGTTGCAGATGATGATCCAGACTTCTTTATGCTTTCTTCAGCCTTGCTTCCATCTGAATTTAAAATGAATGTCTTGTTCGCAGTCGATTTTACTTTATCATCGGTTGAAAATGTTTTATATTCAACAGCCATTTGACCTCCTACAATTTTATCGCAGGTGCAATCCTTTTTCCCAATTTTTTCCGTTGCAATAACAGATACGTCATCCACAAAATAATAAGCGTCATAAACCTGACGACCAGAAAATTCTCTTGATAAGCGAATAGTTTCCTGAGTCGTATTTTCATCTGTAGCAAAATTTCCAATGATGATAAATTGCTCTCCTCCTTCGGCATTATAAACTCCGCAGATTGGCTCCCATAAAAATTGTTGCGGAAAAACACTATTTGTATAGCTTCTAATCTGAGGCTCAAAAGAAAGAATGCCATCACTCATATCTTCTATAGAATCTTTAGTAATATACATTCCAATGTTGTTTACTGCATACTTTGACATATCAGCTAAGCTCACATGAAATTTTAAACAATATTGCTTGCCTGCTTTTAATGGCTCCTTTAGACGCGTTCCTAAATACGTTCTTGGCATTTTTCCTTTATAGCCAAAAAAAGAAACGCCAGCATAATTAGACCCTGTCTTTGGCTTCTCTTCGCCATATTTATTCACAGGAACACCAAAATTATCAGACTTAGAACTTTCAGAATACAAATCGACAGGATTTAAAGTCATCGCTTTCCATGGCGCTGCCATAGGTATTTGACCACCACCTTTTAACTTTCCATCCAATTGCTCAAAGCTTGGGTTAATAACGAGATTGTTTTCATCTTGAGCTTTCATTGTAAAAGTTACAATGGCTAATAGAATTAATAGATTTATTTTTTTCATCTTAAATTTTTAAGCTTTTTTCAAATATTGTACCAAAGGTAAATGTAAACATAGATTCATTTAAAATAAAATGCCAAAAGGCATGACAGCAATCATGCTAAATAGTCCATTATAATTTACTTTCTGATTCTTTTAATCAATCCGAGTTTCCTTTTTTCATCTCTTTACAAGTAAATAGAAGGAGGGTTTATATGGTTGTTTTTTTGTTACCATATTTCAAATTATTACCACAAGTTTTCTAGCCGTATCAGTTGATCTATTGTTTCTGGACCCGAGCGCAGCGAACTGATGAATTCCTTATAA
>CAYPJC010000311.1:0-3186 GCA_964410855.1 uncultured Flavobacteriales bacterium
GCTCCGTTTGATCTCTTAAAAATATATTTCAAATACAATTAAATAACATTTAACTCCTTACCTATTTTAGTAAAAGCAGTAATTGCTTTATCTAAATGCTCTTTATTGTGAGCTGCGGAAAGTTGCACCCTTATTCTAGCTTGATCTTTAGGAACAACTGGGTAAAAGAACCCAATAACATATATCCCTTCATCGAGAAGTTTGTCTGCAAAATCCTGCGAAAGCTTTGCGCTATATAACATTATAGGAACTATTGCTGAATCTCCATCCTTAAAGTCAAATCCAGCTTCCTTTATTCCTTTCTTAAAATAAGCAACATTTTCCATCAACTTATCTCTAAGCTCTGTACTTCCACTTAAAATATCAAATACCGCATTTGAAGCCCCTACTATAGCTGGAGCCAGCGAATTTGAAAATAAATATGGTCTTGATCGTTGACGCAACATTTCAATAATTTCTTTTTTCCCTGTTGTAAAACCACCCATTGCGCCACCCAAAGCTTTTCCTAAAGTTCCCGTTATAATATCTACTCTTCCCATTACATTGCAATACTCAGGGGTGCCTCTTCCAGTTTTACCAATAAAGCCATGTGCATGACAATCATCAACCATTACCATAGCATCATATTGATCTGCCAAATCACATATTTTATCTAGTTGAGCTACATAGCCATCCATTGAAAAAACTCCATCTGTAACAATTAACCTAAACCTTTGGTCTTGGGCTTTTTTTAACTGCTCCTCCAAGTCAGCCATGTTATTATTTTTATAACGATATCGTGCAGCTTTGCACAGCCTTACTCCATCTATAATTGAAGCATGGTTTAAAGAATCGGAAATGATAGCATCTTCTTTAGATAAAAGAGGTTCAAAAACACCCCCATTGGCATCAAAAGCTGCTGCATAAAGAATAGTGTCTTCTGTTCCACAAAACTGTGCAATTTTTGCTTCAAGTTCTTTGTGAATATTCTGTGTTCCACAAATAAAGCGCACTGATGACATTCCGAAACCATGTGTGTCTAATGCATTTTTTGCTGCTTGAACTACTTTTGGGTGTGAAGAAAGTCCTAGATAGTTATTTGCACAAAAATTAATTACCTCTTTGCCGCTATCTAACGTAATTGCTGCGTCTTGTTTAGAAGCAATAACTCTCTCCTTTTTGAATAAACCATCTGCTTCAATTTGTTTTAACTCTGCTGTTAATGTCTCTTTTATTTTACCGTACATGCTTAAAAATTTTGTTCTAAATTAATTTATCTGCTAAAATTCGCATCTCTACAGCAGGGGAAATCTGCTCATAAAGTATTCTATAAACAGCAGTTGCTATTGGGATATCCACTTCAAATTTTTCATTTATTTTTAAAATGCTCTTTGCCGCATAATAGCCTTCCGCCGTCATATTCATTTCCATTTGAGCAGACGTTACCGAATACCCTTTCCCGATCATACTTCCAAAGGTTCTATTTCTTGAAAACTGAGAATAGGCAGTTACCAATAAGTCTCCTAAATAGGCTGATGACTTTACATCTCTATGAATTGGATTTAGCGCATCTACAAATCGTTCAATTTCTTGGACAGCATTTGAAATCAAAACAGCTTGGAAATTATCTCCGTAACCAAGCCCGTTATAAATTCCTGATGCTACCGCGTAAATATTTTTTAAAATTGCTGAAAGCTCTGTCCCAAATAAGTCATCTGATAGGTGGGTTTTAATATACCTACATTCCAGTAAATCTGCTAAAATTTTCGCCCTCTCTTGATCTTGACAAGCAATTGTTAAATAAGAGAGTCTTTCTAATGCTACTTCTTCCGCATGGCAAGGCCCACTTATCATTCCTATTTGCTCATAAGGAGTTCAAAAGCGTTTATGAAAAAACCGCGCAGGTATTTGATGAACTTCCGGAACAATTCCCTTTACTGCAGAATAGATTGTTTTATTCTTTAAATCTGAATTATCCCTTTCCCCAAAAACATCCATCAAAAATGCCGAAGGGGTTGCAATGACAATTAAATCTGATTTACTGATAATGTCATCTAAATTATTACTCACATTGATTTTATCTCTTTCAAACTGAACAGAAGATAAATACCTAGGATTATGCATGTATTTGTTAATGTAGTTTGCTTTATCAGCATCCCTCATCCACCAGTGCACCTTATCTGCATTATTACTCAGCATTTTAACTATAGCCGTTGCCCAGCTACCTCCGCCTATTACTGAAATTTCTTTGGCCTCCAAATTGGTCGTTTGTGTTTGGTTCTATTTAGCAAGATAGTAATTCTCAATTACCATCCATCAAGATTTAACTTTTCTTAGTGTTTGTCTGTAAATAAAGTTTGCAGAATGGGCTAATTTATTTTGATTGCTAATGAGGCAAAAAACACAGACATAGCATCGCTATGACGAGTATTTTTAACGAAATTAGCGAGTAAAAGAAAAGGCCTAGATGCGTAGTTTAATTACGGACAAACACTTAATTTAAAACAACACGTTTAAAATCCCCTTCTACTTCAACTTTGCTCAACCCATGCTTATTAAGCCCTTTCATCCCTTTGTCCCATTGCTTATTACTTAAGCCTACTTTTTCTTTCAAAGCACCTAATTCCATTGGGTTTTCTTTTTTCAACACTTCCAATATTGCTTTTTCAGCCTCAGATAATTCCACTGCCATTCTCTCTGGTCTCATTTGAGGAAAGAATAACACCTCTTGAATGGATGCATTGTTTGTTAAAAACATCACTAATCGGTCAATTCCTATACCCATTCCTGATGTTGGTGGCATTCCATACTCTAATGCTCTAATAAAATCATGGTCGATAAACATGGCTTCATCATCTCCCTTCTCTGACAATTTTAATTGTTCTTGAAAGCGCTCCAGTTGATCTATTGGATCATTTAACTCGGTATAAGCATTAGCCACTTCTTTTCCATTTATCATTAGCTCAAAACGCTCTGTCAGTTTTGGGTTGTCTCTGTGTTTCTTGCATAATGGAGACATTTCCACCGGATAATCTGTGATAAAGGTTGGCTGAATGTAGTGCTTTTCACAATAGTCTCCGAAAATTTCATCAATCAATTTGCCCCTACCCATGCTATCATCAACCTCCATAGAGAGTTTTTTGCAAGTATTCATTAATTCAGAAACTTCCATTTCAGAAACATCGAACCCTGTGTGCGTTTTTATTG
>CAYPJC010000312.1:0-3176 GCA_964410855.1 uncultured Flavobacteriales bacterium
GACAGATCTAAATGATTATTTCATGCAACTTTCGCTTATTAAGGGGTTATATATACTACTAATAACGAATACACACTAGCTGAAAAAATATATAAGAATGTTATAGATATAGGTATAACTGAAGAAAACTATAAATACGTTGGATCAGCTTATTCATACTGGGCTTTAGATAAATTTCATCAAGGCTTAATAGAAGAAGCTGAGGAGTTATTTAGATCCTCTTTTGAAGCTATAGACAAAGTTTCTGAACCTGAACGATCAAGTAGATTAGGTAATAGTTATATTAAGTATTCGACAATGTTTGCCAACTCTGGAGATTTCCAAAAAGCTATTGAGCTTAGTCGAAAAGCATCAGTTTTATTAAAAAATAAGCCTTATGAAAGAAATGTGGCATTAGGTAATATTGGGGTATTTTATCAAAATCTTGGAAACTATGACAGTGCTTTAAACTACTACAATCAGATTGTACTAGATACGAATAATAAAGTTGCTACTGCTAGGACTAAATTTAACATGTCAGTAATACTAGAAGAATCTAGCTTGCTAGATTCAGCTTTAAAGCTTGTTACTGAAGCGAATCGGTTGTATACTTCATTAAATCACAAAATAGGTCAAGCAGCTACATTAAATGGGATTGCATCTATATATGCAAGAAGAGGAGAATATGAGCTGTCACATGAGCATTTAGATCGAGCCATAGAGATATGTACGCCTATCAATCTTATTTACGTGCTAACAACGCTACATGTGAATAAAGGAGAATATTATTCAAGACAAAATTTAATTGATAAAGCCAATAATTCATTTTTAAAGGCCTTGAAGTTAGCGAAAAAGATTAAAAAAAAGACTACTGTAGGAGAAGTATATCTAGGTTTAGGTGCTAATTTTGATAAAAAAGAAAACTTTGAAGAAGCTATAAAATATTATGAATTAGCAGCTAAAGTATTCGAGGAAACAGGTGAAGTGATGAAAATATGCATGGCTAAAACAAGAGCTGGCTATTCTTATTTTAACATGAATGATGCAAAGGGTTCGATTTCAATATTTAGAGAGGCTCTGAAAATAGCTACGAGTAATGATAATTTAGAAAGGGTAATGCTAGGTCTTGCATTGGCTTATGAATTGGATAGTCAATGGGATTCTGCCTATAAATACATGGAAAAAACCTTAATAATAAGAGATTCTTTACTAGCACAGAACAATCTAGAATTAGAAAAAGAGATTAGAGCAAAATTTGAATTAGACTATGCTGAAGAGAAGGTTCGTTTAATCGAAAAAAAATTAGCTACTAAAAAAGAATCTGAGAGGATTTGGAATTGGTTATTGATATCTGTTATTTTCGTGGTACTTATTACACTGATTGTACTGAATCGCCAACTAAAATTAACAGAAGAAAAAAGGAAAGTTGCTGAGATGGCTTTGATACTATCTAAAAAAGAAAGAGAAAATAAAATAGAATTATTAAGAAATCAAAGTGCCACAATTCTAGATAAGAATAGTTTAATAAATAGCTTAAAATATCAAGTCAAAGTAATTATGAGGCAAGCTGGTATTTCTGAAACTCCAGAAAATATTTATGAGTTAATGAATAGGAAAGTGCTAACCAACGGAGATTGGGAACGATTTAGAGTCTACTTTCAAGCAGCTTACCCTGTCTATTTTGAAGCTATTAATAAGCAATTTCCTAAGCTTAGTAGGGCTGAAGAACGATTTCTCTGTCTTTATAAGTTTGAAATTTCAGAAGAAGAAATGGCTAATACTTTGGCAATTTCTAAGGATAGTTTGCAAAAAACTAAACGAAGGCTTCGAAGTAAATACAATATATCTGATGATGAGAATCTATTTAATATTCTTAATAGTTTCAGTTAAGTTCTAATTAAGACAGGGTTTTGTTTAAAAAGCTCAAACAGCTGATTAGTAACAAGCACAGAAACAAACCATTGTTTGAGTGTTGTTTTACTGTTTTGCTATCTTTTTAATAGGCATCCCTTTTTCTATACATGTTAAGTAGGACTGCCATTTTGATTTAAGTTTTATATCGTAAAGGGCTGTTCCGGTTGTTTCGCTATACCATTTAAGGCAAGTTACACAACGATACATATGAGTATTAGTTCCGATAATAAATTGTTATGCCCTGACAGATTCAGCTTATTGAGCATTACTCACTTCTTCTTCTTGTGTTACCATTCTTTATGGTACAACACTTTTAGCTAATATAACTAGAACTTAACCATAATTTATAAGTTTCCCTATTTCTAATTCTGACTAATGCCTAGTTTAGTTATTGAAAATAAATTAGTTAAGCTTTTAAAAATCAACTAAATCTTACTTTTAAAAGCCTCAAAAAATTGGCGTTAGCGATAGAAATTAATTGAGATTTCTTAATGTGGGGAATTTTACACAACAAGAGACTTAATTGGTCTAAAGTAAACTAGTTGCGTATGTCCGCTTTTTTGTCCGCTCAATTTTAATGGGGAATCAGTCCTTTCAAGGTACTATTGCCCGGTTATAAATTAATAACAACCAACCATGAAAAAGTTTACATTATTTTTTCTTTCATTATTGTGTTCGATAAGTATTTTTTCCCAAGAGTTAGACTTAAATGTTGCGGAGATAGAAAAAAGCCTTGATCAATACCCAGCATTTCAAGATTGTAAGATAACTGTCACAAAAGACACAAACAACACAGGCCTATATCCAGTATCGATTACTTACGGAGGAAAAACCATTCTTGCCGAAACATTTAAAAAGAACAACGAATGGTAAGTTGTTTTTGATGCTAAAAAAGGATTTATAACAGACTTACTGAAAGGAAATGCTGGAGAATTAGACTCTTTAGAGTTAAAAAAAGGAATGTTTTTAATTACCAACAAAGCTTTTACCATTAAGTATTCTGAATTACCTACAAAGTATCAGGTAAATATTCTTAAAAAGATAAACCATAAAATTGTTTTATAGTATAATAAATTATAGACGGAAATATCTAAAATCGGAATGAATAAAGCAAGCGGTTTCTTTCGTTATTTAATAAGTTTTTGCAATTTTCCTAATCTTTTAAGGAATACACAATTTTAACTACTTTTAATTAATTATGATTAGGACTTATACCTAATTTTCAGCGTTGGGTTCCAATGGAAGAAGTTCATCCCGACCGCCAAAATAAATGCCATCATCGC
>CAYPJC010000313.1:0-3160 GCA_964410855.1 uncultured Flavobacteriales bacterium
CAAAATTGAGCAAACCTGGTGTAAATGGTTGGTCTAAGGTAAGACAATATTCATAAGTACAACCTGTGGCAGTGGTAACATTCAATGAACGCTCTACACCACCAGTGCTTCCGCCCGGAACAACAAAGGCTAAGCTTGTTCCAGTGTAGTTCAACTGAGCTTGGCCTACCGCAGTCCAGTTTTGTGCTTGGCTAAAGTCTTCAGTAAATACATTGCTCGTTATTGGGGTAGAATTGTTATCAAAATGAGCTTCTTTGTCGTCTGTTATTACTGCCAATACATTACCTAAGTGGTTTTTCAATTCATATTTTCGATCTCCCTTGCTTAGTACCCATTCATCAGGTTGGGGGCTTAATGTTACCGCATTAATTGTTCTAGTGCCAAACATACCTGATGTAGTTGTAGCTTCAAAATCTACCCGGCTTATTTCTTCTTCTCGTTGGTATAAACCAAGGCGATCTGATCCAAAAATGTTTAACTCAGATTGGCTGAGCACATCAAAGTAACCATCGGTCACATTAGGGTTGGTCTCATATCTTTGAACATAAGTAGAGAGTATGTTTCCTTGGGCAACTCTTCCAATGTCTCTATCTCTTTTCATACTGTTGAAATTTACATCTTTTAAAATTAAGAGATTAAATACTACTTATCTCAATATCAATTTTTGATTGATTATTTAATTGCGATCAAAATCATCGAGATATCTATCAATAATAGACCTACTTAGAAAGTTTAGTTATCTTAGTCCTATTGAAATACTAAAAAGTACATGTGTTGCAACTATGGGTTGAACACAGCTTATCAATGTGTTCGTAAATAAGTAGAATTAATAAATATGTTTTTATCTTTAGCCACATACATTCTAAATGTCAACCTATGAACGGTCTATTAAAAAGCCTAATCATTTTCGCTTGTTTTTTTTCGATTTCAATGCAACCGCATGCTGCAAATCAATCTGATGCTTATGGAAGCAAAATCAGTTTTGTTGAATCAGAAGGTCAAGAAGTTTCAAGTCAAAAAAACCATGATGGTGAAGAATTAAATTCCGAAGGCCATGACAGTCATTCGAATGATTTTGCCCCTATTATTTTTATCATTTTCGCTATTTTTATTGGTGTTTCAACTCGATTCTTTGTTAAAAAGAGTCCTTTCCCCTTCACCGTTTTACTTCTGATAATAGGATTGATTTTGGGTGTACTAAATCGGATGGATTACTTTACTGGAATTCCGTTTTTTGGCTTATCGTTTAGCTTGGATGCTTTAAGCAGTTCAATTGATTTTGCTGCGCATATAGACCCTCACATGCTCTTGTTTATTTTCTTACCGATATTGATTTTTGAAGCTTCATATGCCATGGATTTACATACGTTTAAGAAGACCTCAACCAATGCTATACTTCTTGCAGTTCCAGGGATATTAATTGCTTTAAGCCTAACAGCAGCTTTAGCAATGGGACTGAAGTATGCAGGGATTGGGTTGGCAAACTGGAATTGGGCTCTAGCTTTAATGTTTGGAGCAATTGTTAGTGCTACAGATCCTGTAGCAGTTGTTGCTTTGCTTAAAGAATTAGGAGCTAGCAAAAAACTAGGAACCCTGATAGAGGGGGAGTCGCTGCTAAATGATGGTACAGCAATAGTGCTTTTCATGGTGTTCTTTTTAGGAATCACCGGTGAAGCAACAGGTGGAAGTCCCATATTAGAGTTTTTTAGGGTTGTTTTTGGAGGAATACTTGTTGGAGGAATATTTGGCTATATCGTAATTAATTGGATTAAGTATGTTTTTAATGATGCCTTAGTAGAAACTAGCCTCGTCATTGCAGCAGCCTATTTGACATTTTATGTTGCCGAGCATGTGCTTCATGTTTCTGGTGTTTTGGGTCTTGTCTCTTTAGGGTTAATGATTGGTGGAGTGGGAAGAGCAAGGATTAGTCCACAAGTTGAACATTTTATGCATGAATTTTGGGAGTTGGCAGGATTTATTGCAAACTGTCTAATTTTCTTAATCGTTGGAATTGTTGTGGCTGAAAGAACCGTTTTTAATTTAAATGACTTCATTCTTCTAGGCATATTCTATATTGGAATACACTTAGTACGAGCAATTGTAATTGCTCTTCTTTATCCAATCATGCGAAAATCTGGATATGGTTTACCAAAAAAGGATGCAATTATTGTCTGGTATGGTGCCCTTAGAGGAGCTATTGGTTTGGCATTAGCTTTAATTGTAGCAGGGGTTGATGATCAATACATATCAAAGGAAATAAAAGATCAATTTCTATTCTTTACTGCAGGTATTGTTACACTAACGCTTTTAATAAATGCTTCAACTATTAAGTATTTGGTTGCTTACTTAGGGCTTACTAAAGTTTCGCCAGCGAAGGCACAAATGCTTTTGAATGCTCGAGAGTATTTAAAAGAAAGCGTTGAAAATCAAATTGAGCGATTAAAAACAGATCGCTTTATTAAAAGATCTGATTGGGATGCGGTAAAACGCTATGTACCAAGAGAAAAGAAAATTGAAAGTGATACTGAAATCCTTCCAGCCAATGAATCAACAGCAGAATTAAGAAAGCGTTTTTTAGAATCAGAAAAGAGCAGCTATTGGCATCAGTTTAAAGATGGTTTATTAGACCCAACTGGAGTTAAAATGCTGAGCGACAACATAAGTCATCTCTTAGATCAAGGAGGAGATGTTTCCTTGTCTCAACGAAAAGATTTAGAAAAAAGTTGGGAGGTTCCGAAAACCTTAAATAAAATTAGAAGATGGCCGATTATTGGGAAAGCAGCAAAGGATTGGTACCTTGATCGTATGATGTTAAGCTATGATTGTGCTGTTAGTTTTGTCGTGGCACAAGAGGAGCTTCTTAAGTTAGTCGAAAGTTTAATTCGAAGTGAAAAAGAAGATAAAAATGCTTTGATTTTAATTGAATCGGAAATCAATGAAAATAGAATAGAAGGTCAGACTTATCTTCGAAACTTAAGAAAAAATTATCCTGGTGTATATAAAGCAGTTTCAACTACTCAAGCAATCAGGTTAATTCTAAATTACGAGACTAAAACGATAGAAAGACTTCAAAAAAGAGGGAGAATAGATGCCGGGGAAGCTGATAGAATGATGAACTCCATTAAGAATAGGGTAAAGCGCTTACAAAAAAGCCCTCCTC
>CAYPJC010000314.1:0-3152 GCA_964410855.1 uncultured Flavobacteriales bacterium
CATTGAAATTGAAGGCATTAAATGAGGTGTCTATAGAAGCGTTAATACGTAATAACTTTTGGCTACTTTGCTGGGAGAAAAGCAAAGTCGGCAAGAAAACAAAAAAGATTAAATAATACCTCATTTTAGCAAATGCTTAAAGTTGGAGGGTTAGGATAGTCAAAATCTTTTGGAAAGAACTCCAAGCCAACGACACTACAGGTATTGCTTGGGTTGCCTATAGTTCTACTAACGTAAGCCCCTTTATATTCGTTATAACTTATTGTAATGTAAGCTTGAGTTTTAATTTGATTTTTTCGAGCTAACTCTCTCCAACTTCTAGTCCTCCATAGTCCATCCCACGACATAGCCTGATAGAAATCTTCGATTGAATAACTTTCAGTGATTTGTAAATTGTTATTAAAAATGTTTAGAAAATCAACAGATCCAATTGACCTATTATTACCTGCAAGTGCATCATACTCTTTTAATGCTTTAACTAATTCGTGTCGTTGAATAGCCGCCATATAATTATGACTATAACTTCTTTCTGGAGCAATAGTTGAATCATCTTCTGCACCAAATCTGCAATAAAAATCATATAAGCCAGGAATAGCACTTTTAGATTTTCCCAAATAGGTAAATAGAAATTTCACATATGCATGAAGTAATTCATGGTATAAAGTTTTTACAAATGAAATATTCGATGAAGTTTGTACAAAGCTTTCATCAAATCTTATAACAACAGTATCAGCAGGTTGAGTTACCCCATCAATAGTGCTTCCTGGTGCATAGGTTATTGCTTTAGCAGGTAGGTTAACTTTTATATCAAATTTTATCTTAATTACTCCTATTTCTCTAAACATTTTTGCCAATTTTCTTTTGTAAAAATTAGTTTGATTTGCTACATTAAAAACGGTGGTTTTTCCATTATTTGCTAATGAATTAGCAAATGCTACAGATAAAGTTTCCTGAAAATCACCTTCAAAAAATTCTGAAAAAGAAGAAACCGCTACCCCTTCTTCATCCGCAGCATCGTCCGTAGAAAAAGTAAATAAATCTACGGCATAAGCGTCCGCTAAATTTGCAATTGTTGGATTCACATGTAATTCACTAATGGTGGTGCCGTCATCCTCAAAACCTACTAACTTTAAGTCAGCACTAGAGTAGTCTACCGAATTGCTATCTGTTCCCGTCGTTAAATCATTGTTTAAAAATACAGGATGTATATTTTGGTCAAGGTTGTTAGAAGTAATTTCTCCTAAGATATTTTGAAACTCGGTTCGGCTAATGGCTATTGAGATGACATCATGCTCGTTGCTTTGCCAATACTCAGTAAACAATTCCTCTATCAATCTAACTACTTTTATATTTCCTCCTGTTACGTTTAATTCATGTTTTGCTACCTTCAAGCCTTTTAAAAACTCTGCTGCAAACTCATAAAAACTACTAAAGGAGTATAAATTATCATCGAATGAGAAAGGAATGGGAATGTTATCATTTTTTGATTTGTAGGCTATTGGCATTCCAAAGAAAATAACTCTATTTTCTTCCCAAGCTACCCCAAATTCAAAAACAGCATCTAGTCTATTGTATCCAAGGTTAAGGTATTTAGTATGTCCTGTTTTTTGAATCAATAATTCCCCCGAACTAACCATTTTTTCATCTTTTGGAATAGTAAAACAATTGTCTAAGTGATTAATAGCAATTAAATGGTTGGCAGGTAGAGTGGCAGAATAAAGTTTACTCTCAAACGTTTGTAATTTGAGGTAATATGAGCCTATAAAATTATTGTTAGCGTGGTAAGGGCTTCCAAATAAATTTAGAAGTGTAGTTGTTGCATCTGTAGATGTTGCAATTCCATCACTGAACACCCATATTCTTCCATTATTTTGAGGCAGTTCCTCTAATTCATTTGTAAAAAACCCTATCCTTGCACCAGTAGCTAGAAATAAAGCATTTGTAACCTCAACTGTTGAAATAGGATAGTCAAATATAATACTTACATATTCTTTGTCAGTTATTGAAGTTGCGTTTGAATGGTCAGAGCTTCTAATAATCAAAAGCGGCCAATCATTTGTGCTGAAGTTTTTTGTTGCTGAGGTAGTCTCTCCGCTAAACTGGAAATTAGTTAAGTCATAATTGTAATTATCTTCATAAAAATTTTTGGATAACCCTTTGTCATTGCGAAAATCAATATAGAGCACATCAAAATTTAAAAAATAGGGTGTAGTGGTGCTTGAACCTACTAATAAGTCGTTGAAAATATCCAATTCCTTTTTGGTCGTAAAATTCCCTGAGCCATCAATTGCCCTCACTCCACTTTCAAAATTTAACCCATAAAATGCACTTGGGTCGATATAACTTAGAGCAGCTTCTCTAAGTGCTTTATTTTCATACTTAACCTTATCAGTTCCTGATAATGGATAGGTAGCTATATTAATAATATGATCTAAAGCTCTTACCTTATTTAAATCTAAATCGCTGTGGTAATTCTCCGTAACTACTTGTATTCCAAATTCTGTTTGGTCAAAATCTCCAATATACCAACCTGCGAATACACAAGGATTTACAAAATTAGAAGTAGCATCAAAAAAGAGTTTCTCAACTTTATTAGTTCCAGCTAGAGTTTGATATTGTATTCCTAACAAATCTTCAGGAGGATTACCTGTATCTGATGTTTTAGCATTGTGGGCATTTTGGTTATCCCATAATAACTTAGTCAAATCATTATTGGCAGAACTTGCAATTTCATTTCCATTGAATAAACTACTTTCTAGTATTCCCCTATAAATAAAATATTTGATGCGGAAACCATCAATAGACCCTTGGGAATATGGCTTTAAAATTAGATTGACTTTGGCAGGTGAACTACCGGTTATTTTTTGAACTGCGACAGTACCGTTATTAATTACAATTGCTTTGGGGTTAGATGTAGCAGAGTGCAATGAGCAAGTTCTGAATTGAGTATTTTCATTACCACTTACTGGACCAAATCCTTTTCCCGTAGATTGACTATTTAGCTTTGTATATTCCGTAAAAAAATGATTAATTGCCATAGTGTAGTAAACTTTTTAATTAATTAGGATAGAATTTTTAACATACTTGATATTGTTTCTTAAAAGAGAAACTAAAATTAGAGAAGTTAGTTAAAGAAAAATAGAGTAAAAACA
>CAYPJC010000315.1:0-3133 GCA_964410855.1 uncultured Flavobacteriales bacterium
AAGATTGGTGAGGAAGGGTTTTTCCTCCCTTGTATCCTTCTGGTGAGTTATGAACAATTAACCCGAAACCATCACTAGAGGATACATAATTAGCTGCATTTTTTACTTGAATATCATACTTAGATTTGTTCCGATATTTTCTGCTTGATGCCTTTTCGCTTTCTGTTACAATAACTTCTGATGACTCCCAATAAGGAGTTACATTTGAAATGTTTACATCTTCATAGTTCTTATTGTCATCCATGTGTGATGGGAGCTTATACCTCATAGATTCTATGATATATGGAGATATTTTATCGAAAAATATCTTAGAAGCCAACCTATTTAAGACTATAGACTGTTGAGATTTCGAATATTTAATATCTAATTTACAATGGTTTTTCCCAGAAAAAGCATCGCCAATATATTCTTGCATCATATGAATAATTCTTGTTATATCTTCTGTATTTTTAAGTCTTTTTATAGAAATCGATAATGAAGGATTCTTATCATATCTTCTTCTTATGTTTCCATCATCCATGTACCAAACAGCAACCATCATGTCATCAAGTTTTAAGTTTAAAGGAATATTTCTATAAGAAGTCTTAAAATAAAATTCATTTCTCATATCTTTAAGCTCATAAGATTTTTTTGAAAAGGATTTCACTCTATCATTCACTGTTTCATTCACTGTTTCAGGATCACTCATTTCTAGCGAGGGTAAATTATTTATTTTCCAATTAAGATAATCAGGCTGTTCACTATTGGATAATATAAATTGATTACTATTTATTCCACTTTTACGAATATGTCCATCTCCAAGAAGACTTCCGTATAATATTGATTTTTCATTTTTATCAAGAAGAATAGATCTCAATTGAGAATCCATTAATTTATCGCCAACTTTTATATTGTTAGCTATTTCCCAAGATCCATCGCTTTTCATTATTTTATGATAATTAGTACAAGTTATTCCAATTTGTCCATTTTTCCTACCTGAACCATTACACACAATATGATGCCAAGAATCATCTTCTTGTAATTTCCCATTATCAAACCAATTAATTATTTCATTATATTCCAGATCTCCTGTTTCCTCATTGTAAGATAATACTTTTCCTTCTATTTTTTTATCTACAATTTCAGATATGTTATAAGTATTACCATCTTCGAAAAATATAGGAGAATCTCCATGCAAGCATCCAAAAGTAACACCTGGGGTTACTCGAAGCTGATTGATGCAAATAACAAGACAATTGTTTGCTGCAGCTAAGTTATTTATAGCTGGAAGAGTTTTTCCTAGAACTCTTGCCAACGGAGCCATAAATTCTTTTTCTGCATATTCTTCAAGCTCTTTTTTTGTAACTAATGCAGCAATTGAATCAAGCACAACAACGTCTGCTCCAGCTTTAATTACTTCTGCGACTTTATCTAAAATCTTTTCTGCATACATTATTTCTTCTGGGTTATCTGTATCATACATGCGGATTCTTCCCATTTTATCAGGGTCTGCTCCGTTAATCCTAGCCAATTGAGGACTGTATGAGTTTTCAATATCTACCCAAACAGGAACATACCCCATTTGCTGAGCATTCCCACAAATTCGATAGGCTAATGATGACTTGCCTCCGCCTGGCCCCCCAAAAATCATACACAAAGAACCTAGAGGTATGCCGTAAGTAGGGTTTTCAATTCCCATTGATTCAGATTCGCCTTTAGATATACGGTAATCCAATTCAGCGTGCCCGGTTGGAATAAATATTCTTTGTTCCTGAACTCCCCATTCAAAACCTTCAATGTTTTCAAGAGCAATGCTTGATTTCTTCTTTGCCATAAGTTTTCTCCGTTTATTTTTTGATATAAAATGAGCCGCAACCATGATAACGGTCACGGCTCTTAATAATAATTAATGAAATTTAATTGTTATATTTTTTAGAATGGAAGGTCTTCGTCTTCTGCTGGAGAGCCGCCAGTTGGAACAGAAACTGTTTCCTCTATTTCCTTTTCCTTGAGACCAAGTTTTTCTTCGATTTCATCCTGAGGGGTTGCCTTGAAAATAGTAAGCAAGTTATGCAAATTTGAACCCTTTTCTCCAATCAATTCTTTCTCTTCATCCGTAAACGGAGTAGGGTCAAGAGGAGTCAAGTGGTATCGAGTAGTTCTCGGATCATTAGGATTTTTTCTTTCAATCTTAATGTGAAAATCTACTCCCTCATTTTTACCTGGATCCTTCTTGCGAGCTGAGGCCCAGTTTGAAATGTCCTTGTATAAAGTTACAGGCATTTCCATAACCATAAGATTTCCGGAAGCTCTATCGATTATATTAATCGCATATCGCTCTGACGGGTTTAGGTTATAAGTGTTGCGAATTACGCAATCATCAATTTCGTTAGTTATAGCGGATGAAAAACGAGCGTCTGGCCCTTTTCCATTTACATAATAACGATGAAATTGTATTGGTTTGCCTACGAGTCTAACTTCATATGTCTCGTTTGGCTTTAGGCGAAGGAAGATTTCCCCTCCCTTTCCGCCTGATCTACTTGAGCTGGAACTTTGTCCCCAATCTACTACATTACTCATTTGTTGTCTCCTTTTTTTCAACAGTGTTTAGTGTATTTTTTTTGCTGGCAGTGTTTGATCTGAATCAATGTTGAAACGGATCGGTCAGTGTCTCTTGTTTAATTCTTTTTTGGACCTTTGAGACTACGGTCATAATACTACTTCGACTATTACCGCAATAAACCTTTTTCTGCATCAGCTACTTTTTCTTCTGACTTACCAATCCATTAGTTTTGGTCCGCCATCATTTTCTTTCGTCTTTATTGGCTTTGTTTTATCGTCTTTCACGATACTAATATCATTTAACCCATCGAAATCATCTGATTTAATATTTGTTGTAATAATTTCTGTCTTTATTTCTTTTTGAATAATTTCTTGTCTTTCTGGAGCCAAAATCTCTTGCCTATCTGGGCTCAAAGACGGAGCGGACAAAGTTACTTGACGACTCAAATTATCATATGCTGCATCAAGATTATTTAATATGTCCTTAGATGTTTCATATGCTCCTTCGAGTTCGTTGAAATACTCTTCCATATCTCTCATATGCTCGTAATTTATGCCTTCTTGTTTTGCTGCAGGTTTTTCGTAAATAACT
>CAYPJC010000316.1:0-3125 GCA_964410855.1 uncultured Flavobacteriales bacterium
AAAATACTAAGTATGGCAATTAGGGAAGCGGGAATTGCTTTGCTAATTTTTGGCAATCCCCAAATAATAATCATGGTTAGCAAAACCAAGCCTAAAATGGTATATAAAGGTTCGCCGCTTAACCAATCTCCTGCAGTGTCTTTAAATTGAATCAATTGTGAAGAAAAGATAACAACAGCTAGGCCATTAACGAAACCAAAAATTACTGGTTGAGGTACCAAGCGCATAAGCTTGCCAAGCTTTAATAAGCCCGCAGAAACTTGTATTAATCCTGCTAAAATTACAGTTGCAAAAATGTATTCAACTCCATGTGATTTTGCTAATGCCACTAATACAACTGCAATAGCACCTGTTGCACCAGATATCATTCCCGGTCGTCCGCCTAAAATAGAAGTAACTAATCCCATCATGAAAGCAGCATATAGTCCAGTAAGTGGAGATAAACCTGCAATTAGGGCGAAAGCAACTGCCTCAGGAACTAGTGCCAAAGCAACAGTTAAACCAGATAAGACTTCATTCTTATAGTTTACTTTTTGCGATAAATCGAAGAGATTAAAATACTTTTTCATGCTAAAATTTGAGGCCGCAAAAGTAGGTAGAATTTAAGTTCTGCTAAAGTTCACTTTAAACGAAAGTATTGAAGGAGTCATATCAATTGAATTAGTTAAATTTGCATCTCTTTCAGCTTTAGTGGCTGTTTTACAGAATAATATGCAATTTTTCTTTAGAGCGCTTATTTTTTTTCTAGCTCTTTTTCTTTTTTCAGTTAAAACGATTTTTTCTCAAGAATTAAACACCTTAATTCCAAATGAAAATAAAGGAAAATTCTACTTTTATTGGGGTTGGAATCAATCTGAATATACACACTCTGACATTCATTTTACTGGAGAAGACTATTCTTTTAGTCTTGCAAATGTTAAAGCAACAGATCGTCAAACCCAACTATCAGCTACGTATATAAATCCAGGAACTGCAACTATACCTCAGTATAATTTTAGGTTTGGCTACTTTTTTAAGGAAAATTTCAGTGTTTCTATAGGA
Source organism: uncultured Flavobacteriales bacterium (assembly GCA_964410855.1). Classification (GTDB taxonomy): domain Bacteria; phylum Bacteroidota; class Bacteroidia; order Flavobacteriales_E; family Vicingaceae; genus JAVJQS01. The sequence continues at coordinate 1,042 of CAYPJC010000316.1, forward strand.
AATGATCATATGAAATATGTGGTTACTCAGAATCAAGCGGTAGAGATTACGGGTGATATTGAAGGTACTGATTCAGGATATGATGGTTCTTATGATCAAAGTAAAATTGAGCTTACAGAAGACTTTTTGATTTTTGAACATACAGATGGACTGAATTATGAAAATATAGATGTACGACATCATTTTAAGTTATTGGATTTTCATAGTTTTCGTTTAAACCTTCAAGAAGGAGTGGGCGCAGGGATAATGTTCCCAAAAACTAACTCAACATTATTGGGAAATGAACGATATGACGAATTTCACATTGCAGGCTATGGCATAAACGCAATACTTGCCTTGAATTTTATACATAAAAGCGGAATATTCTTGCAGTCTGAAGCTAAGCTAGGATATATTAATATGCCAGACATTAGAACTACTAAATTCACGAGCGATAGAGCGGCCCAAGATTTCTTTTTTTTCCAATACAATATAGTTTTTGGTTATCGCTTTGGAAAAGTCAAGCAAAATCAAGTAAAAGAATAATATATTAGCTTCCTAGAGTCAAAGTTCCTAAAAACTGATTCTGTAATCTTATTTTTAGCGAATGGTTTTTAGTAGTAGCCTTTTTATTCTCTATTTCCTTCCTATTTTTTTGCTGTTCTATTGGCTTTCTCCAAAGAAATTTAGGAACTACATTATCCTACTCTTTAGCATTGCTTTTTATAGTTGGGGAGCACCAAAATTTGTATTTGTTATTTTGGGATCTACAATCATCGACTTTTACATTGTTAGGAGTCTATATCGTGCAAGCATTCAACGAAACCGAAAGCTGTTGTTGGCAATCTCAATTACCCTTAATTTGGGTTTGTTGGCTTTTTTCAAATATGCCAACTTTTTTGTAGAAAATGTAAACCATTTTTTAAGTACGCTAGGAGTTGAATCTCTTGCTTGGACTTCAATTGCATTGCCAATAGGCATTTCTTTTTACACCTTTCAAACTTTAACTTATTCCATTGATGTTTATCGAAAGGTTCATAAACCCTTAGATAAGGTGAGTAATTACCTGCTTTATATCATGTCTTTTCCGCAAATGATTGCCGGCCCCATTGTGCGCTTTAGTTCTATTGCTGATCAAATAATCGATCGAAAAGAAACGGTAGACGATAAATTATTGGGTTTCTATCGGTTCTGTATAGGCTTAGCTAAAAAAGTGATGATTGCTAATGTAATGGGGGAGCAGGCTGATATTATAATGGGAGGAAACTTGACAGAGCTTTCATTTACAACAGCTTGGATAGGAATACTAGCTTATACTTTCCAAATTTATTTTGATTTTTCAGGCTATTCAGACATGGCCATTGGTTTAGGTAGAATGATGGGTTTTACTTTTCCTGAAAATTTCAATTCCCCTTATATTTCAAGAAGTATCTCTGAATTCTGGAGAAGATGGCACATTACATTGGGCACATTCATGCGTGATTATCTCTACATTCCACTTGGAGGAAATAAGGTTAGCTCAAAGTACAGACTATACTTTAACTTAGGCTTGGTTTTTCTGCTCTCCGGACTTTGGCATGGAGCAGCTTGGAACTTTGTTTTATGGGGCGCCTATCACGGAGCTTTTTTAATTCTTGATCGTTTATTTTTACTTAATTTCTTAAACAGGATAGGTAGAGTCCCGAGCATACTTATTACTTTCTTTTTCACGATGATTGGTTGGGTTATCTTTCGCTTAGAAAGTATTTCGGAAATAAAAACATACTTAATAAAGATGTTCACCTTCAATGATTTCTCTCAGACATCAACTATTCCAGCTTTTAATTTAGTGTTAGTTATTGCTATTTTATTTAGCTTTTTAACAGCTTTCAAGTTTGGCAGCAAATTGGAATACTTTGATTTTAAAAAGAGTAATTATGGAATTAGAGGTCATTTTGGGTTTACAACTGTAAGTATGTTTTTATTAATTATATGTATTGCTTCAATTACTTCATCGGGTTTTAATCCATTTATTTATTTTAGGTTTTAATGATGAAGGAACAGAAATATAAGCAGGCTCTTTTCGTCATGATACTCCTCTGGTTTTTTACTCTCATGGCCCAACA
>CAYPJC010000317.1:0-3114 GCA_964410855.1 uncultured Flavobacteriales bacterium
ACCTTTGATGAAGACTTTTCTAAGCAAAAGAGAGACAATGCTAAAACGATTTTGAAGACTCTTGAATTTCCTACCTCAAAATCTGAGTATTGGAAATACACAAGAGTAAATAAAATTATTAAAGCTAATTATAAGGCCTTATTTCCTGAAAATAATATTGATGTAGATTTATCAATTCCTTCCAAAAATTGTATTGTTCTAATCAATGGATATTTCAGTGACACTTTAAGTTTTTTTGAGAAACAAGATGGAATTCGATTTTCTTCTTTATCAGAAGCAAAAAAAGAAGACTCTATTTTGAAACAAAAATTTGCTACTATTTCTAAAGAAGACGAAATATTCTCAGCAATAAATACGGCCTATCATCAAGATGGCGCAGTGCTTCATGTGGATAAAAACACAAAAGCAATAGAGCCTTTTTACATCATTAATCTCACTGATGGTTCAAACATTTTGAGCAACCCAAGAAACTTCTTTTTTATGGAAGAAGGCAGTGAGGCTCAGGTAGTTTTAAAAACAATTAGCTTACAGGATGGTACTTCATTTACCAACATGCTTTCAGAAATTTTTGTAGAAAGAAATGCTAAGTTAGAAATTGATAAAATTCAAAATGATGGAGCAGGTGATTTCCAAATTGCTTCTGAACAGGTTGTTCAAAAAACAGACAGCGTTTTCAAAATAAACACTTTTACATTAGGAGGTTCTATCGTGAGAAATAACCTCCACATAGAATCCTTAGGTCAAAATACAGAAAGTTGGTTAAATGGTTTTTACCCTTTAAAGAGGAATCAGCATGTGGATAACCACACCTATATGCTACATCGTGAACCAAATTGTGAGTCACATGAATTATACATTGGCATCTTAGATGATCAATCTACTGGAGTTTTTAATGGAAAAGTATTTGTTCATAGAGAAGCGCAGAAAACAAACGCCTATCAATCAAACAGAAATATTGTTTTAACGGATAAAGCTACAATCAACTCTAAGCCAGAGTTAGAAATATACGCTGATGACGTGAAGTGCAGTCATGGGTCAACAACTGGCCAATTAGACGATGAAGCTCTATTTTATTTAAGATCGAGGGGCTTGTCTAAAAAAACAGCAAGGGCTGTATTAGTTAACGCATTTGCATCAGATGTAATTGAGCATATAGCTGTAGATTCCGTTAAGGCAGAAATTGAAGCTTTTATAGATGAAAATTATAAAGCAATAAACTAGATAACTATTAAGATGAATAGTCTAAAGGATAAATTTTCTGTTGAAAAAGTTAGAGCGGATTTTCCAATTCTTTCAAGGAAAATTAATGGGAAACCATTGGTTTATCTTGATAATGGGGCTACTTCTCAAAAACCACAATCTGTTATTGATGCCATTACAAAATACTATACTTCAGAAAATGCTAACATTCACCGTGGTGTGCATACGCTGAGTCAAGAGGCTACATTTGCTTATGAAGGCGTTCGGATAAAAATGCAAAAATTTCTTAATGCAACTCATAAAGAAGAAATAATTTTCACAAAAGGTACTACAGATGGCATCAACCTTATTGCTAGTTCATTTGGAAGGCATCACATCCAGAAAGACGATGAAGTAATCATTACTGAGATGGAACATCATTCAAATATAGTGCCTTGGCAGATGATTTGCGATGAGAAAGGAGCTCATTTAAAGGTTGCACCAATAAATGACAACGGAGAGCTTATTTTAGATGAATTAGAAAAACTCATCAATTCAAAAACCAAGTTAATAGCTTTAGTGCATATTAGCAATACTTTAGGCACTATAAATCCCATAAAAGAAATAACAAAACTTGCTCACTCTAAAGGAGTTCCCGTCTTAGTAGATGGAGCCCAACAAGTTGCCCATGGAGCACCAGACGTTACTGATTTAGATGTTGATTTCTATGTTTTTGGGCTTCATAAAATGTATGGGCCAACCGGTATTGGCGTTTTGTATGGCAAAAAAGAACTATTGGAAAGTCTTCCACCTTACCAAGGGGGCGGTGACATGATTAAGACTGTTACTTTTGAGAAGACTACCTACAATGAGTTACCTCATAAATTTGAAGCGGGAACACCAAACATTGCTGATGGCATAGCAAGTGGAGCAGCTTTAGATTACATCAATAAACTTGATTGGGAGAGTATTAGCGAGCATGAGAAAGAATTATTGGATTATGCATCAGCTCAGTTAAAGACCATTGAAGGACTAAGAATTATAGGAGAAGCTAAACAAAAGGCAAGTGTAATCTCATTTGTGGTTAGTAATATTCATGCTTACGATATTGGAGTAATTGTTGATAAAATGGGGATTGCAGTCCGCACTGGACATCATTGCACACAACCATTAATGGAACGATTTGGAATATTGGGTACTGTTAGAGCTTCTTTTGCTTTTTATAACACTATGGAAGAAGTTGATTCTTTAGTTGAAGCGGTTAAAAAGGCTGTTAATATGTTGAAATAATGAGTATTAAAGAACGACAAGAGGAGGTAATTGAAGATTTTGAGATGTTTGATGACTGGGTGGATAAATATGAATATTTAATTTCATTAGGTAAGGAATTGCCCATTATTAATGAAAGTAAAAAGACGGAGGAGAATATTATCAAAGGCTGCCAATCATTGGTTTGGCTAGCTGCTGATTTAGAGAATGGAAAAATTAATTTTACTGCTGATAGTGACGCAATTATTACAAAGGGAATAATATCCTTAATGATTCGTGTACTTAATACGAGCACACCTAAGGAAATTGTTGAGGCAGATTTGTTTTTTATTGATAAAGTTGGTTTAAAAGAACATCTTTCACCTAACCGTTCTAATGGATTGGTAAGCATGGTTAAGCAAATGAAACTATATGCAATAGCATATCAAACGATAGTTTAAGAATGAGTGATATTGAACAAAAAAAGAAAGACTTAAGTAAAAAGGATGTTGAGAATCAAGTCATTGATATTCTTAAGACCATCTTTGACCCTGAGATCCCTGTCAATATTTATGATTTGGGATTAATCTATCTTATTCATGTAGATGATGAATTTAATGTTAAAATAGAAATGACCTTAACGTCACCCAATTGTCCAGTTGCTGAATCTTTACCTGAGGAAGTTCG
>CAYPJC010000318.1:0-3088 GCA_964410855.1 uncultured Flavobacteriales bacterium
TTTAGAGCTTGAATTTTTTATCTTTTAAATTATATTGATAAGTCCGATTATTAACACGTGATAATATTTGTAAATATTCAAACTTTTCCCGTTCCTTTAATTTAAAGTATACTTTAAGTAAATCCAATGAATTAATAATCTGACTATCTTTTAATACTATGAATAAAACAGTAATATCATCGTCAATTGAAATTAATCTTTGTTCTCCAGTCAGATTTCTAATTAAATAAGGCTTATCATTCAATTTATAATTATAAACAATACTATTACCAAAGACAATTTGAAGCGAATCTGTTGATTGTTCATAAGCGAATACAAGCACTTCACTTCGCATTTGTCGTAAAATAATTCTAAGTATTGATGAAGATGAATGAAAATTAATTGAAGTGTCTTGATTGAATCTTTTAAGAGCATCTAATTTGATATTTATCAAACTGTCTTCCAAGTCTGTCAAATTTCTTTTTACTTCTACTTGTTTTACATCATCACCGTATTTACTACATTCACTATAAACTCTATTTTTATCACCAAAGAATATAACTTTAATTGTATCTTTTAATTCATAAGCTAAAGTCATGGTTTCATTTATAGCTCCTTTATCAAATAAATTAGAAGCCGTTTCTTTAATATTATGGATAGATATTAAAAAGTTAGATTCCGTTTCAATGGAATCTAACTTTTCTCTCATTTCTTCTAAATTAAATCTTCTTTGAGAATATAGATTTGAAGAGTGAATAACAATTAATACTAATACAAAACCAATTTTTTTCATTAATTTAATTTCAACATGGAGGATCTCCTATTGATCTTCCTTCATAATGACCACAACCGCATTTATGCGCCTTTACTTCCACTGCACAACCAAACATATTATTAGCTGCATATCGATTTGCGCACGAAACAACATTACTCTTTTCACCGCTGCAAACAATTTTATCTACGTCTCCTGTGCTGGTAGTATCTAAATGTGCCACTTCATTCGTTACTAACATATTTAATTGAGTGCTTAAATCATAGGAAATATCAATTGTGCCTATATGCAATGTAAAAAATGAATCACAAAAATTTACAAGAGCTAATTTCCAAGTAGCAGAATCTACAAAAGCTATATAAGTAGTATCTATGTCTCCTGATTTATTATTCATTATTGGATTTTTCCCTTTATTAACTGACGAAATGGATTCATTTTCGAAGGAATTGGGTTCATATTCGTTATTTAAACTAGACTCTTCCTTTGAACATCCAATAGTCATACCAAGAATGAAAAGCCCAAGAAAGATTTTAAATGATATTTTTTGTACTTTCATAATAATATATTTTTAGTGTAAGTAAACTTACACTAAAAAGAATTATGAGAAGGGATAGCTATTGTAGTTATCCCTTTTTTATTGCAAGTCCATTACTATTATTTTTGAAAAATGGAAATTGACCCATTTGATGATGCCTATTTTATGAGGCAAGCTTTAAAAGAAGCAAACAGCGCTTTTGATAAAAATGAAGTGCCAATAGGAGCAGTTGTTGTTTTAAATCAACAAATTATTGCTAGAGCCCATAATTTAACGGAGACATTAAACGATGTAACAGCTCATGCAGAAATGCAAGCGTTTACAGCAGCCGCCGATTATTTGGGAGGCAAATACTTGAAAGACTGTGTGTTGTATGTCACACTTGAGCCTTGTGTGATGTGCAGTGGAGCTGCTTATTGGACTCAGTTATCAAAGATTGTATTTGGCGCTTCTGATGAACGAAAGCGGCATGTTAAAATAGATAGAAAGAAGTTATTACACCCAAAAACAAAAATGATAGGTGGAGTAATGGGAGATGATTGTGCTGATTTGTTGCAACTATTTTTTAAGGAGAAAAGGAAGTGAGTCAATACAATGTATTGAGTATTTCAAAATTCACTATCATATATGTTGGAGAATTAAGTAATAAGTAAGCTGAAAATTAAAGATGATTAAGAAGATCAAAAATCGGATAAAAGTTAATCAAATATTCGTTCTATTATCAGGATGTCTACTTGTGTGGATTACGTTTAATATTCTAATTTCTTCTTCTGTGAGACTAAAAATTATCACATAATCCCATATCGCTATTGATTTGTATTCTCCGTCTAATTTTTCTAAATACCTTTCAGTTGAATATCCTGAAAATTTCTTTAAACTCCTGCATTTAGTAAAAATAGCACGTTGAACCTTTTGAGCAATGATTAATGAAGATTCCTCTTTAACATAAATAAAAATCTCCTTAATTGATTCTTGAGATGATTACTTTTCTCCTATTTAGCCCCATTTCTCAGCAGACTTTTCAAATTCGTCTAATGAGAGAAAATCTCCATTTTCAATTTGTTTTTCTGCTTCTTTGATTTCTGCAACAAATTGAGCCTTATTCATTGCAAAACCTGGTTTCGCTTTATGGTAAGTAAGTAGCTGTTTAAATGCTTCAATTAAATGGGGGTCTCTCACACCTTTTAATTCTGAACGTATCCAACTTATATCTGCTTGTAAGTCCATTGCTTTTCTTTTTAATTCTATCAAAGGTAAGTTTTCTTAGTAATTTTCGCGAAAACTCCATGGTTCTTCTACAAGTCAATCCCAAGACAAAATTGATAAGTGGAGTAATGAGAGATGATTGTGCTGATTTGTTGCAACTATTTTTTAAGGAGAAACGAGCTTAGTTCAAGTTTTATTTTCGCGAAATTCAGTTCACTGTTTTTAATTTTGTGATGCGAAAATAAAATATTTTACAGAAATAATTAATTAGCTTAATGAAAAGAATCAAAACACTGATTAGTGCTCATTATCTTCTGCTATTACCTACAATGTTATTGAAGATAATAGATAAAATTTGTTAATTCTCTAAGGTTTTATTATATTCGTTAATTAACCAATTAGCTGACGTTTCTTCGTCATAAGGTTATCTAAACCTAACAATGACCTGAGCATTGTTACTTTCAAACTTTACTACTGTTATCCACTAAACAGTATTTACGCCTATATCTTAAATCTTTGATTTGAGAAGCAATATTTTTTTGCTACTCACTAGACTAGTTTCTTGTAAATACTCTCTTTAATTTAAACTTAATAAT
>CAYPJC010000319.1:0-3060 GCA_964410855.1 uncultured Flavobacteriales bacterium
CCATAGCCTGAATTAATCGCTGATAGCTTTCCAGTGGAAATTTTGAATCAATCGGAGATCGTCTTTCTTTTGCTGATTTCATCTCTAAACTTTTGATTGCACCTATTTTTTTAAAATATAGTGACATTAGTAAAGGTGCAATTACTAAATTCACAATGAATGTCACATATACAAAGTATTTATAGGTGTCATTAAGTTTATAATTTTCCAAAATGGGGAGCTGGAAAATAATATATAGGTATAGCAGTGGCGCAAATATTGGATGAAACAGGTAAGAGATGAATCTAGAAATTAAGATCACTATAGTTCTTTTCTAAGTCTTGCAACTGGGATATGTAGTTGCTCACGATATTTTGCAACAGTTCTTCTAGCAATGTTGTATTTTTTTTCTTGTAACATTTTAGCTAGAACATCATCAGTATAAGGTTTCTTCTTATTTTCAACTTCAATAATATCCATCAGTATTTTTTTGACTTCCCTCGTACTAACTTCTTCGCCATCCTCTGTAGATAATGATTCCGAAAAAAAGGATTTTAATAAAAAAGTACCATAGGGAGTGGATACATATTTACTACTTACGACTCTTGAAACTGTTGATATATCCATATCTATTTTATCGGCTATATCTTTGAGAATCATCGGCTTCAATTTCGTTTCGTCGCCTTCTAAGAAATATTGTTTTTGAATTTCAGCCAAAGTAGTCATGGTGCTTATCAAAGTGTTCTGCCGCTGTTGAATAGCCTCTATAAACCATTTCGCTGAGTCTAGCTTTTGCTTGACAAATGTCATCGTTTCACGATCTGCTTTTGACTTTTTAGTTGATTTTTGATAATGATCAATCATACCTCTGTACTCATTGCTTACCCTTAATTGAGGAGCATTTCTTCCATTTAGACTGATCTCTAGTTCTCCGTCTTTTATTTGTAAGGTAAAATCTGGAACAACTGTTTGGACACTCTTTCCAGTGGTATTTAAAGAATTCCCAGGTTTTGGATTCAACTTCAATATTTCATCAATAGCCATTTTTAGCTCTTCGCTTTCAATTTCTAATCGATCAATAATTTTACTATAATGCTTTTTTGTGAACTCATTGAAATGTTTCTCCAGTATTTCAATAGCAATTCGACTGGATAGGGTTTTAGTTTTTTTACGCTTAATTTGAATCAATAAACACTCTTGAAGGTCTCTAGCACCTACTCCCGCAGGGTCAAGTAATTGAATGTATTTTAATATTTGCTCAATTTCCGACTTAGAAACCATGATGTTACTTCTAAAAGCTAAGTCATCTTCAATTGAAGATAAGTCTCTTCTTAAGTATCCTGAGTCATCTAAACTGCCTATTAAATGATCCGCAATTTCAATTTCCTTTTCAGATAAATTTTGAAGATGAATTTGCTCTCTTAATCGTTCATGAAAAGTACTGCCTCCGCTATAAGGGATGTCGTTATCTTCATGATCTCGGCCCTTATTTGATATTTGATACTTGTAGTCTGGAACATCATCATCTAAATAATCAGAAAAGTCAAATTCTTCTTGTTCTTTTGTTGCATCATCTCTTTCTTCAAAACGCTCTTCTTCTTCCTCTTCATTATCTTCTCTTCCTTCATCTAGGGCTGGATTGCTCTCTAACTCTTCTTTGACTCTTTGTTCCAAAGAAACAGTAGGCAATTGAATAAGTTTCATCAACTGAATCTGCTGAGGCGATAGCTTTTGTAATAGTTTTTGTTGTAAAAATTGCTTTAGCATCTAAATTATTGATTGAAACCTAAACTTACTTCTTTTGAATGATACTTCATGTCGACTTTAGACAAGTTCCTTGGTTAAATATCAATTGAATTTTAAAATTCCGCACTTTTTGGGGTTCTAGGGAATGGAATTACATCTCTAATGTTTCCCATTCCAGTAACAAATTGCACAAGTCTTTCAAAACCAAGGCCAAATCCACTATGAGGGGCTGTTCCAAATTTTCTCGACTCTAGGTACCACCACATTTCTTCTTCAGAAATCTTCATTTCTGACATTCGTTGTTTTAATTTATCTAATCGCTCTTCTCGTTGTGATCCGCCAACCATCTCTCCAATTCCAGGAAATAGAATATCCATGGCACCTACTGTTTTTTCATCATCATTTTGGCGCATATAGAATGCTTTGATCTCTTTAGGGTAATCATAAAGAACTACTGGTTTCTTAAAATGTTTTTCAACCAAATACCTTTCATGTTCTGATTGCAAGTCAGTGCCCCAACCTTCAATTAAGTACTTGAATTTTTTCTTTTTATTTGGTTTCGAGTTCCTAAGGATCTCTATTGCTTCAGTATAAGTTACACGGACGAAGTCGTTGTTTACAACAAAATTTAATCGCTCTACTAAGCCTAATTCAGATCGTTCCTCGGCTTTTTTAGTCTTTTCCTCATCTTCTAAGCGCTTATCTAAAAAAGCTAAATCGTCTGAACAATTTTTTAAGGAATACTCAATTAAATATTTTAATAAATTCTCCCCTAAATCAATATTTTCTTCGAGATTTGCAAATGCAACCTCTGGTTCTAACATCCAAAATTCTGCTAAATGCCTCGTTGTATTCGAATTTTCAGCTCTAAAAGTTGGGCCAAAGGTGTACACTTTTCCTAAAGCCATTGCTGCTAATTCTGCTTCTAATTGTCCTGAAACAGTTAAATTGGTTTCCTTCCCAAAAAAGTCCTTTTTAAAGTCTATTTTCCCATCTTCATCTTTAGGAATGGAATCGAAATCGAAATTAGAAACTTTAAAGGTTTCTCCCGCTCCTTCTGCATCTGAGGCAGTAATGATGGGGGTATGAATGTTATAAAAACCTTTTGAATTAAAAAAGTCGTGAATGGCATAGATAAGACTATGCCTTACGCGGTTAACTGCACCAAAAGTGTTTGTTCTAAACCTTAAGTGAGCTATCTCTCTTAAAAACTCAAGAGAATGTTTTTTGGGTTGAAGGGGGTATTCATTTGGATTAGCCTCTCCTAGTAGTTCAATGCTTTTAGCCTCTATTTCTACACTTTGACCGCTTCCTTTTGATTCAGCCAAAATTCCA
>CAYPJC010000320.1:0-3052 GCA_964410855.1 uncultured Flavobacteriales bacterium
AAGGAGAAAAATTTAAATACCCTTCATATGTTCAAGATATAATGGGACCCATGTGTTTCGATTATGGCTTTGGACCCTTTCGATGGGTTTGTGCCTCCAACGACCCGAAAGATTTAAAAATTACAGATAGGATCGCCACTGAAGTACTAACAGAAATGGCTAAGGAAGCACCAGAAAGAATCAAACAACAAATTGAAGACAATTTAACTTGGATAAAGGCTGCCGAAGACAATAAATTAGTAGTTGGCTCACAAGCTAGAATTCTATACGCTGATGCAGAAGGAAGAATGCGCATTGCTAAAGCATTTAACGATGCTATTTCAAATGGAGAACTCTCCGCTCCCATTATATTAGGTAGAGATCACCACGATGTGTCAGGCACAGACTCTCCATACCGAGAAACTTCTAACATTTACGATGGTTCTCAGTTTACTGCAGATATGGCGATACAGAATGTAATTGGAGATTCATTTAGGGGAGCTACTTGGGTTTCTATTCATAATGGCGGTGGCGTTGGTTGGGGAGAAGTTATCAATGGAGGATTTGGAATGTTATTAGATGGCAGTAAAGATTCAGAACGAAGGTTAAAATCTATGCTACATTGGGATGTTAATAATGGAATTACTAGAAGAAACTGGGCAAGAAATGAGGGTGCAACTTATGCCATAAAACGTGCAATGGAGATAGAACCGAACTTGAAGGTAACAATCCCAAACCTAGTAGATGAAAAAATATTAGCAACTATAAAGTAAATTTATAGGCACCTAATTTATAACCTAGTCTAAACTTTTGATGCACTCCCATTTTATTATTCATAAACCTTTCGGTTACCTCAGTCAATTCACAAACAATGGACCCAAAAAAGGTAGAAAGAAATTATTGGGAGAGCTATTTGATTTTCCTGAAGGAACAATGGCCATAGGTCGTTTAGATGAACCTTCGGAAGGTTTATTACTATTAACTACCGATGGAAAAATAAGCGAGGCCGTTCGAAGCAATAAGGTAGAAAAGGAATACTATGCTCAATTAGATGGATTGATAACTGCAAAGGCAATTAAAGATTTAGAGTGTGGAGTTAGCATAAGTATTGATGGCAAAAAATATCAAACAAAAGAAAGTAAAGTCACCCTAATTCCAACACCTGATCTACCGCCTCGAATACAAAAAATTAGAGACGAACGTCATGGCCCTACTTCTTGGATTTCCATTACTTTAACAGAAGGTAAATTTCGTCAAGTCCGAAAAATGACAGCTGCTGTTGATTTTCCAACGCTAAGGCTGGTTCGTTGGAGAATCGGAAACATTTTCTTAAATAAATTAAAAGCTGGCGAAGTACTCCCTGTTGATGTTTTCAAACTTTAACACCCTCTTGACTATTTGTCGATTTTTTAAAAATACTTTTACCCAATATCTAAAAACCTAAGAACCAATCTCTTAACCAAATGTTTAAAAAAATCATAAAAATGACAGCAATACTAATTGGATTAATCATTTAATGTATGGTTTCGTGGCATCCCGAAGGGTGCTATGCACTATACATATTGTTGTGTTTTCGTGCTTTTTTTCGTCTTTTTTGTAGCGTTGGCGAAGGTATACTCCTTGCCTTGCCGGCAGGCAGGTTTGACAAGTTATGGCTGTTGCGGTTGGCTTTTTGAGCGACTTGGCAACCCGCCTGTGGAACGGGCAGGTGTGTATGACTTTAGCGTGGGCTATTCAGTCTCGGTTATTAATAATTTCAATTCTTCTTTACTTGGCAGCACTGTCTTGTATTTACTAGCAAATATCTGCTCATTATTCTCTGGTAATGTGTATTTCACAACTGCTTCACTTTTATTTTGGCAGAGAATAATTCCAATAGTTTTATTTTCGTCTTTCAATTTAATTTCTCTATCGTAGTAATTCACATACATCTGCATTTGTCCAATGTCCTGATGCTTTAACTCCCCAATTTTTAAGTCAATAAGCACAAAACACTTTAACATTCGGTTGTAAAAAACTAAATCTATGCGAAAATACTTGTCATCAAATGAGATTCGTTTTTGTCTTGCTACGAAAGTAAATCCAGTTCCTAATTCAAGTAAAAAGTGCTCAAGTTTGTCAATTATCCCTTGTTCTAAATCACTTTCAGAATATGCAGATTTCTCAGGAAGTCCGATAAATTCTAAAATGTAAGGGTCTTTAATAGCATCTTTTGGTTTTTCAAGAACTAGTCCTTTTTCTGAAAGCTTTTTGATTTCAGCTTTGTCTCTGCTTAATGTCAATCTTGTGTATAATGCTGAATCATATTGTCTGTCGAGTTCTCTAACGCTCCAATTATTCTTTATAGATTCTATTTCGTAGAACTTTCTTTCGTTTTCATTATCAATCCTCATTAGCTTCAAATAGTGCGACCAACTTAATTTGAATTTAGCAGACGCTGTCTGTTGAATTTCAGATTTAGCAGACACTGTCTGCTGTTTTTGATAAGTGAAGTAAAAATTCCTCATTTGCTGAATATTAGTAATAGAGAAGCCTTTTTCAAACTCTTTCGTCAATGCTTTTGACAAGCCAGTTAAAAGGTGCTTACCATATTCGGCTCTGTCTCTACCTTGTTGTTCTTCCTCAACAATCATTCGTCCAATTTCAAAATAGGTTTGAACCATTGTTAAATTGACTTGCCTTACGACTTGTTGCCTAGCAGAGTAAAGCAAGTCAATTGCTCGTTTAAAGAAGTCTGTATTTTGAAGTTTATTAGCCATAATTATTCAGTAAAAGCAAGTTTTTCAATATGGAAATTTTCATACAATAAGAAACTTGAGTATGGTCTAATCAGATTTGAAATAAACTCATCAACTTCTATTCGTTTTAATTTTTCATCATCTCTTCTCATTTTTTGCATAATGCTAAATAGAAATAAGGAATGTAAATAAACCGATAAAAAGTATTTGTCCTTGATGAAATTTATTTCTTTTTCGGTGTTAATCCTATTTTTGGAAATAAAGTTTAATAGTGCGAAGGAATCCATGTTTACAATAATTCCAGCAACGATCATATCACTATCTTCAGCATTGTC
>CAYPJC010000321.1:0-3048 GCA_964410855.1 uncultured Flavobacteriales bacterium
CAAAGCCACAGGAGCGTCACCAGGGCCATTATAAGGTCTGTCCCAAGAATAAATCAATGAATCTAAATCACTATCAATAGCAGTAGGATTATAGGTAAATTCATAACCTCTACAAACTGTAGTAATTGGAAGAGCCCTAAATTCAGGAGATGAGTCGATGCACGGATTCTTATCCTCACGATCTTTCGTACGAAACATTTCTGCTCGTAATGTCAATGGACCAGGAGTTAGCATGTTTACAATATTACCAGGTCTACAACAGGCTGCTTCCCAAAAGAACCTCCAACCTGAGCTATCTGGATTTCCAGCTAATGTGATGGGGGCAGATCGATAAAAATATTGGCGAACAGTTCCCTGATCTTTATTATCGCAGGTATATGGGTTTCCATATTGATTGGTGCATCTAGGAGAGGTATCACCATTTCGTTCAGCAATCCATCGAATAGAATCAGGCTCCAAGGCAATGCTACTAAACGGATTATTAGAACCATCTCGAGGCAGTGGACTTCCATAAATTGTAAGTATTTCGGTTATGTAAGTATGAGAAATCCCTGTACAATCAAAGTAAGCCGTCATATGAAAAATATACTTACCACTAGCAAGGCATGTCCAGCCAATTTCTCCACCAAGGGTATGTGATGCTTTGGAAGTTTGGCTTAATGAAAATAGAAAGGTGATGAGGAAAAGTAGTTTTTTCATGGAGTTCGTTTTATTAAGGACTTACAAAATACAAAATAGTTGCTTTTGGGAATACATTTTTAAGAGTTTCTCTTCTTAATTTCCTTCCAAATTTTAAATAAATTTTCTTGTTCTGGCCTATCCTTTGGTATTTCAGTTAAAGCTTCAACAGCTTGACTTTCTAGTCTCATTTCAGACGGAAGCACTTGATATAAAGCCGTGCCTTGGGTTTTCCAAGCAATCATTTCATCACTTACCTCTTTGATTTTCTTCGCTGGGTTTCCAACAATTAAAGATCGCTTTTCAAAGACTTCTTTGGCTTTCACAAAACTCAATGCTCCTATAATACACTCATCGCCAATCACAGCTTCGTCCATAATTACTGCATTCATGCCCACCAACACATTTTTCCAATATGAGCGCCATGAATTATTGCTCCATGTCCAATGTGTGCTCCTTCTTGTAATGTAATGGTAATCCCTGGAAACATGTGAATCGTGCAATTCTCTTGCACATTACAACCGTCTTCAATCACAATTCCTCCCCAATCTCCACGAATTGCTGCCCCAGGTCCTATATACACATCTTTACCAATAATTACATTTCCCGTAACCGCTGCCTGTGGATGCACAAATGCCGTTGGGTGAACTACTGGGATGAAACCTTTAAATGAATAAAACATGTTTTGTTTAATTACAAATATGAAAATTACGAATCTGGGAATTATGAATTATGAATCTAAACGTAATCTTTGAGTACCATTCGTAATTTGAAATTCTATAATTCGAAATTCTTTAAGCATACTTGCTTAAAACAGCTTTCGTATACTTACTCAACACCAATTTTCCACTCATCTCAGCTCGCTTAGTTAATAAAGTATCCCAATCTTCACATCCTTCCCAAAAAACGCCTTTCAGCATGCGTTGCGCTTCCGGATTTTTCGACAATAAGTATTCTACGATATCTTCAACACCCTTATCTAAGGCCTCCACGTCTTCAAATACCTCAGCATACAAACCTTTTTCCTTTGCCCATTCGGCCGTATAAAAATGATCTGCATTAATGGTCATCTGACTCATAGCTGATACACCAACTTTTCGCTCTACTGCAGGGCCGACTACAAATGGTCCAATACCTACATTCAATTCTGATAATTTAACCGATGCATGTTTTGTTGCTAGGCAATAATCTACTGCAGAAGCCACTCCGACTCCACCTCCCACTGCTTTCCCTTGCACTCTTCCAATTATCAATTTAGGACACTTTCGACACGCATTAATCACATTGGCGAATCCAGAAAAGAACTGCTTTCCAGTCTCCAAATCATTGATCGAAACCAGTTCTGTAAAGCTTGCACCTGAACAAAAAGTTCGATCTCCACCACTTTTTAATACAATCAACTTCACTTCATCATCTTCACCTGCTTCCTTAATCGTATTAGCTAATTTAGAAAGAATTTCACTTGGTAGTGAGTTGTGCTTTGGGTGAAAAAACTCTATAGTAGCTAAACCAGTTTCCTCTTTACTAATAGTTACATATGATTCTAACATAATTCTTTATCTATTTGTATTGTAAAAAATTACGAATGTCGAATTACGAAATACAAGCCTTTAGTTCAAAAAAAGTAATTCGTAATTCCCAGATTTTTAATTCGTAATTAATTTCTAATTTTTTGTTTTAGTGTTTTTTGAATAGACCCTAATATTCTTAAAATCTCTTCTACGTCTTGAAGTAGCTCTTCTTTCTTATTATGAGTTATCAGCTCAGAATCACCCATTAATCGAACCCAATAATGTGATTCTCTTGCTTCCTTATAGGAAATACTTATTTTATGTAAAAAGTCTTTATCGCTTTGCGCCCCAATTGCTTCTTCTGCATTAGCCCCTATTGAGGTTGCAGACCTTAGCAATTGTTTAGATAAAACAAACTCTTTCTTATCTCCTTGAATATCAAAACATAATTTAACCACTTTTAGTGCAAAAGCATAACTTTTATCTAGAGCAGGATTATTCGTTTTCATTCAGTCATTTTAAATTCGTAATTCTCAGATTTGTAATTCGTAATTACAGTAAGTTAAATTGCCCAAAATGATGATTAAAATGCTTCCTGTTCATCAAGTCCCATAAATCTTTATCTAAAGCACCGAACACCGCATTATTTGCAGTAGCGGACGGATTTTCTTTGTAATAGAGCTCAAAAGAATCCCAAGCTGCTAAGAACTTTTCTTTTGCATCACGCAAGTTTTCACATTTCAACTTTTCCAACACTCCGTCTTTTAGAACTGGTGTTTTGCTATTCTTTGGAAAAGGGTAATAGTTATATAAGCTATCTTGGTATTTCTCGATTTGCTCCTCTGGAGTAGCTACCTCA